>CAJUGT010000025.1:0-5026 GCA_910586435.1 uncultured Acetatifactor sp.
CAGTAAATACTCCCGGGGCTTGTCCGGTTCGTTGCTGTTTTTAGTTCCGCAACTTGCCTTCCAAGCCCCCTGAATCTGGGAGGATTTCCTGACGCAAATGCGTCAGTAAATACTCCCGGGGCTTGTCCGGTTCGTTGCTGTTTTTTCATATCCCATTTGACACTACCCTTTTCACTTATGATTAGAGTTCGCCCTTAAAACCCTGAAACTGCTCCGAACATATATGTTACACAGGCATATAAGGCAATCCCCAACACTACCACCAATATTCCAAGCTGATAAAAAGTGATACTTCTTTCCAGTTTACCCTTTCTGCGCTCCAATACGGTTCCTTCCATATCCTTAAGCTGCTCTCCAATGTCCCCCAACAGTTCCACTGCCTGCCCCGACTCAAGAGCCTGCAACACAGTAATACAAAGGGAATCCACATAACGATTGTCAAACCTGCTCTGAAACTTGTTCAGCGCATCATAAATATCTGCCTTCATGACAATATCCCCTGCCAATTCCAGCAAAGCGCTTCTCAGCCGCTTTTCCTGTACACTTCCATAGCATTCCGCAAGAGCATCCATCACATATACTCCTGCTCGAATCTGAATTTCAAGAGCATGATACACCAGTTTCAGTTCAGGAAGCAGCTTTTCATTATCCTTAGTATTCAAATACTGTAAGAGCCAGGATGGCAGATAATACAGAAACCCACAGGCCACCAGTCCATATTCCCAGGAAACAGGCGCCAATACAGCCATACCCATTGCTGCCAATAGAAACTGTATGGCCAGAAACCTGTCTGTGGTCATCCATTTTCCGTAATGAAATGTCCCTCCATTCTGAATCAGCCATTTTTCTTTTCTCTGATACCAGCTGCTGTTTTGCTGTCTTTCCTTTAACATTCCTGTCAGTTCCTGGTAGGTTGACAAAATCAGCTGTTGAGGACCATATTCACCATACAGACATTTGACAAATAGATATGTCAATATGGCCCCACAAGCCGGCAACGCCTTTCCTCCATATAAAAAAATCAGCTCTTGCACATCCACTCTTCCCAATCAATCTCCTCCATTTCTCCTTTCAATGTTCGTATCCGGCAGATTCAGCAATGAATTCTGCGCATCTGACCTGCAAAAAGAACACCTATTGCCGCCAATATTACCAAGCCCACACGCCCTGGCAATGTGGTCGTCAATAATTGTATGGCCGACATTTGTACCAGGTATCCTACCGTAAACAATACCACCAATGACAATGCCAGCAGCAACGCCATGTTAATCAGTCCTTCTCTCATCATTCCTTTCCTCTCCTGGGACATACGAAGATATTCACGCAGGCTTCTGCGACTGCCGCTGACCAGCATTGTAAAATCAGCGCAATAGCGAAGACTGACTTCCATGTTTCGCGCAAGCTCCTTAAATTTCGGATGTTCAATTTTTTCTGCCATGGACAAGAGTGCCAGGCTGGTATCCCCTGTCACCTGCGCTTCGTAATAGCAGGCTTCCAGAACACTTTTAACCGGTTCCTCCATATATCTGCTCACCTGGTAGAACACACTTGTGACCTCTCCGGCTGTGATACTGTAGTTCCCCAGAAAATCCAAAAACTTCATCATATGTTCATTTACCGCTCTTAAATTTTGCGCCCTCAGGTACTGAATCAGCAGGTATTCCATTCCTACCCACACCACTGCTCCCACAATCCCTGCCGCAATTCCAAATAACGCAGAAAGCATAACCAGTACAAGCGCAGTCATGACAATGCTGCCGGAAATCCAGATTTCCGCTGTCAATTCAGGAAAACGTGTTTTCATGCCGCTATAACAAAGAGAACGCTCCATAATTGCCCACAGGCTATTCTCCTGACGCATCTCCACCAACTGTCTTCTGCACTCCAAAGCTCTCTGTCTGGCCGAAACATCCATTCCCCATCGAGTCTTTTTTAACAATTCCGTCATATGATCCAATACTCTTATTTCGCGAAAAAGCGCAAAAAACGCCATATACAAAACACAAAAAATAATTGCCTTCAACTACTCCTCCCTTCCGTATATCTTCTTATATGACAGATTTTTCTGTCTCTCATCCCAGCCTCCACATTCAAAAATCTCCTTTACATGATAATGTTCCATGAAAACCAGCGTCTGAAAACAGTCCATCATCTTCATCAGTTCATTCCTGGAATAACGGCTTTCATACATGGCGTAATCCACCAGCTTATCAGGCGCTTTATCAGCAGAGGGCGCATGAATGGTAGCAGCACATAACTGTCCAGTATAAGCAGCGTTTATTAAATACAAAGCTTCCGCTCCTTTTATCTCACCAATGATAAAGAAGTCAACGTCCATTGTCAGCCCCGCAATGCTGATTTCTTCCAGTCCATAGCTGACCTGCTGTTCTCCCGTCCCGGGCAGTGAATGAAGAAACATCATATCCGGATGATATTTTGTTGTCAATTCGTCCGCCTGTTGTGTCACCAGTACTGCCATATCATCAGGCAGCGTTTCTTTCAGCGCATTGAGCAGAGTGGTTTTGCCGGAAGAATTGCCTCCGCAAATCAGGGTAGACCCTTCACGGAACCTTTGAATCAACAGTTCCGCAATCTCCTGCTCCATCATATTTTGCGCAATCAGTTCTTTCATCTGAGGAAAAGTCTTTGGAACTTTCCTGATACAGAGATATGGTTCATTGTAGGTGTTTACCAGAGGCATGGAGAGTGTAAATCTCAAGATAAAATCCGGATGACTTTCATTGTCCGTAAATCTTTGAATTGCATTTAGATTAGAAATATTGACTTGATTTCTTGTTGCGATGTAATCAATAAACTGACGATATTCTTTGGAGGAAGAAAAGGCAACTTCCGCTGGCATCCGCTGTCCTCTTCGTTTGACGCGGATATTGTCATACCCTACTACTCTGATATCCGATACTGTTTTGTCATCAATGAGCACTGATAACCTGGAATATCCAAAAATGTATTGTTCAAAGGCATCTAACAATTTTTTGACTTCCCTGCCGGTCAGGGTATAATAGGTGGCTATGTGGTGTGCCGCCTCTGCCAAAAAAGCTTCTTTGGAGAGCTGTCCTTTCTTCATCTGCATCAGCGACTGCTGTTTTCCGGTGGTATAATCTTCTACCAACCGCTGGAGCATATCCTCCTCTTTGGCATTGTTTTCTATTTTAATATTTTCATCCCTCCCCTCTTCGCCGTTATTTCCCAAGATTGGCATTCTAATCTTATAGAAGCGCTTCAAATACTAAACTGTAATCAACGATACTTTGGCTGATAATGCCTGAAAAACAGAAACATCAATTGATGATAAAGATACTTAACTATCGCGATAAGTTTGTTAAGTAATTTATAATCTACACCCATAGACTTTAAATGTCAATACCTAAAAATATTTTTTTCAGGTTGTGATTCCGGGTGATTTGTGATACAATAGGAAAAGTATAGGGAGCAAATGACAGAAGCCATAATCGCTCCCCTTCATGGGTACTGAGTGCCCAATATGTCAAAGGTGTATGACTGAACTAAACCAGGAGGTGTAATAATGGAATTGGTGATATTAGGAGGCGGCCTGCTTGTTATCCTTATAGCAGTAGTGATATCTGTAGTTTCCAGTGTGGTTTGCGCAGTGGCAGCAGATGTAGACGACAGCGAAATCTGACTGCATACTAAATCAGGATTCTGTGCCGGCTCCGGTCATAGCTGAAACCGGCATCATCCTCTGTAAACTTCTTTTAATAACCAAAATCAATTTAGCATGTCTCAACAACTTATTTCTCTTTGACCGATTCACATATCTATATAGCCCCATAGGCAATCATACGAAATCTTCTCAATGTGGCCATAGCGCCGCCTGCGCCACACCGCTGAATAAAGTATAACAGCACAAGTTCTTCCTTTGGATCCATTGTCACATAATTGCCTGTCCAACCATCCCATCCATATTCTCCAATGGAAGCGTTGGTGGCGGCCAGACCCTGATCTGTCAAAATACGCATCAGGCATCCATAACCATACCCTTTTGTACTCTCCCAGTTCAGGGTAATTCTCTGCTTTTCTGTCAGTCGATTCTGCGTCATAAATTCCACTGTCTTACGCCCCATAATGCGCCTGTCCTTATAAATTCCTTTCCCAACCATCATCAGCGCAAAATGGCTGTAATCATCCAAGGTAGATACCAATCCCGCTCCACCGGATTCAAAAGCCACATCTTCTCCGCAATATTCTCCCAGATGGCTTCCCCTGTGAGGAATAAATATGCCTGCTTCGGTTCTGTCATAATGCTGCGCCAGACGCCCCAGTTTTTCCTTTGGAACAAAAAATCCAGTATCCGGCATTTCCAGCGGTTCAAAGAATTCCTTCTTCAGAAACTCTCCAAATGTCATTCCCGATATAGCTTCTATCACACCACCCAACACATCAGCCGAAAAACCATACATCCACCTGTCACCGGGCTGAAAGCACAGAGGAACCGAGGCAATTCCCCGTACATACTTCTGGGTATCCACCCTCTCCCCTTTCTCTCTTCGTGCCACATACCCATCCACAAGCTCTTTCATCCGCCTGCCGGGTTCCGTGTTTTCATCGGGATAGGTGATACCGGAAGTCATGTTCAGCAGGTCATATAAGGTATTTTCACGCTCTGCCGAGACCTCCCCTCTTCCTTCCACCCACACCTTCTGTCCACGAAAACAAGGAAGGTATCGGGACACCGGATCCCATAAATCCAGCTTTCCCCTTTCTGCCAAGAGCATCACGGCAGCGGCCGTGATCGGTTTGGTCATGGAATAAAGGCGAATAATAATATCACGGCTCATGGGAATTCCCCGCTCTGTGTCGGCATCCCCAAAAGCATTGTAATACAATTCTTTTCCTTTGCATATTACCAGCGCACTGACACCCTTTGCTCCCTTTTGACCCGAAACTTCATCTTCTTCTATTTCCTGCCACAAAATCTCGTCCATAGCCACCCTGTAATCCTTCATCTTATCTCCTCTTTCTTATACCATAATCCCGTGTACTTTGG
>CAJUGT010000025.1:5126-37346 GCA_910586435.1 uncultured Acetatifactor sp.
CGCACATGGAATCAGAAGTTGACACAATGCCTTTTTTGTGTCAACATTATACCATAATCCCATGCGCTTTGGCGCACATGGAATCAGAAGTTGACACAATGCCTTTTTTGTGTCAACATTATACCATGATATATAATATTTTTAAACCCCCGAAAACAAGGGTATGTTAAAGCAGGTCAATGGTATATTTAGCTTAAAAAGTTTCAAATTCATATTGGAATTTATGTATCAGTAAAAAAATTTTGGAGGAAACATATGGAATATAAGGAAAATGCGTTGTGCTATGAAGATTATTGTACGTTGAGGGAAAGTGTTGGGTGGCTGCTTTTTTCTAAAGAGCAGACACAAAAGGCGCTTATCAATAGTTTGTATACGATAATTGCCCTTAAGGACAGCCAAACTGTTGGTATGGGAAGATTGATAGGTGACGGAATGTATTATACGATAGTTGATATTGTGGTACAGCCCGACTATCAGAAACAGGGTATCGGCAATAAAATTGTCAATATGATCATAGAGTTTGTTGACAGGGAAACACCAGTCGGCGGACGTTCCAGTATCCAACTGATTGCAGAAAAAGGAAAAGAAGCATTTTATGAAAAATTAGGATTTAAGATAATCCCACATGAATTTTGTGGTTCTGGTATGAGGAAAGTTATTCGCAAGTAAGGTGTGATTTTCCGTCTAACTATTACCATAATTCTAAGTAGCGGCAAAAGCACTGTTTTATATTGCAGCTTTATATTGCAACATTTTACCGCGCAAACAGCACATTCTGCGCCTCCTCTGTAACCACCGGCTCCATGGTCTTAATATACTCTGCCGTTTCCCTTTGCCCGTTGACTCGGGCTGCGGTGTAAGGCCGATAGCCGTGATTGGTTCGTGATGGTCAGATCCGCCCCCTGCTTCGCCAGAAAGCGCACCATCTCCCTTTGCCCGCCGCCCGCAGAACCGGTGCGCTCAGACTGCTATCCTGACTATTCACATCCACCCCTGTTCCCAGCAGATACTTCACAATGGCCCGGTGGTTATCGCTGTCTACGTGGCAAAGTCAAGGACCGGCGCAGCTGCACCGGTCCTTGCGGGATTTAAAGCGAAAGTCTCCAAAAGCGGGCACGGCCCTGTAGGAACCCAGACCTGCTCACACTGCCTCCCCCTGCTCCGGCACCCGGATAATGGGATTCGAGGTTTCATCTTTTCTCAAAAACAGCAGCCCAAAAGAACCCGGACCACAATTGCTCACAATGGCGGCGGATGCCTTTTGCAGGTAGACATGCTCAAATTGACAATACTGCTCCACCAGCTCCTGAATGTACTGAAGCTTTTTCTCATCCAAGCCACAATATGTGATAAACAGAATACTTCGGTCAATGGTTCTGGTATCCTGAAGCACCTTCCTGACATATTTCTTGGCGGAATGGGTAAAGCCGCCCATTTCCATACTGCCCACTACCATCCTGCTTTTTTTCAGCACAAGAACCGGATGCAGCAGCAGCGCGTCACAAAGTACCTGTATCCGTTTTGGTATTCGCCCAGTCTGACACATCATATGGGTATCATTTATGATAAAAGCAGAAGAGATAAACCTCTCCATCCGTTTCACCGCTGCCACGATTTCTGCCTTTCCAACATGGCGCTCTGCCAGATAAGCCGCCCCAAGCACCGAAAGCCCCATACTGCTGGAGAGATGCCCGGAGTTTATTACAGTTATATTTTCAAAAGACTTCGCCGCCTCAAGAGCGTTTTGATACCCCACACTGACATGCTTTGCCATGGTAATATGGATCACATTTTGAGCCTCCGTAAGCTTCTTTGCGAAAAACCGCTCATAATCCTCTACCTCAGGCGCCTGGGAGTATCCTTTCCGCCCCTGGGCAATGTGAGCCAGCAACTCTTCTGGTTTCAGCTCCTGACCATCCAGAAAGCGCCCTTCCTCTGTACAAATATAGTAGGGACATATGGAAATATCAAATTCTTTTCTAAGAGATTCCGGAAGATCGCACACGCTATCCGTTGTAACCAGAATAGAACGCCTTTTTGCCTGCTCAAAAATTAGAACATCCTTTCCTATCTCCGACTGTGGGGTATTTTCGTTCAGCTGCACCAGCTCCTTGGGAAGTACGCTCAGCACCGCCGCCTCCAACAGCGCACCGCTCACCGGCTTGGCCAGATAACCACTGAACCCCTCCTTCCGATACAGAAGCTGGTTGTCGCTGCCTGCATTGGCAGTCAGCGCAATCACGGGCACATTTTGGCACAGCCCCGTGGGCTGCGCCCGCAGAGCATGAAGACACTCTATGCCATCCATCTGCGGCATCAGATGATCCATTAAGATACAGTCATAGTGGTGGCTCTGCGTCAGCTTCAGACATTCTGCCCCACTGGATGCGGCATCAATCTGAATCTTGGTCTCCGCAAGCAGCTTTGTTACCACCAACAGATTCATCTCATTGTCATCCACCACCAGGATATGCGCCTCCGGCGCCTCGAAACTCTGCCGATATGGCTCATCTTCACGAAGTTTTGCCCTGGAAGCCAGAGTAAACGTCCCCAGCTCTTTGGCGTCCACAATATCCTGCTCCAGTGTAACAATAAATTCTGAGCCCTTGGTATAGACACTGTTTACGCTAATCTCACCTTCCATCATTTCCACCAGCTGCTGTACAATGCTTAACCCCAGTCCGGTCCCCTCGATATGACGGTTTTTTTCGTCCTCCACCCGCCGAAAGGCATTGAAAATATAGGGGATATCGTCCTTCTTTACCCCCTGTCCGGTATCCTCCACGGAGTACCATACCCGCACACGGTTAATTGCCAGGCGCTCACAGCGAATGGAGAGTGTGACCGAACCCTCACTGGTATATTTCACTGCGTTATTCAGCAGGTTGATTAGTATCTGCTTGATGCGCACTGCGTCTCCGCACAGCATACTTGGGATGGAAGGGTCCACCTGGAGCTTGAATTCCAGCCCTTTTTCCTTTGCTTTGACCCAGATCATATTAACGATGTCCGAAAGCAGCGCCCCCATCTCATAGGAAGCATTGACTATCTCCATTTTCCCAGACTTAATCTTGGATATGTCCAGAATGTCGTTGATCAGCGTAAGCAACAGCTTGCTGGCACCCTGTATATTTCTGGCATTCTCCGCCACCTCTTCCGAAATATCACCCCGGAGCGTAATCTCATTCAACCCGATAATCGTATTGATAGGGGTACGGATTTCATGGCTCATGCTGGAGAAAAACTTATTCTCCGCCTGGTTCAGCTCCTCAATCTCCTTTTTCTGCCGCTGGCTCAGGGCATTTTCCTCATCATACATGCGATTTAGGAACATGAGCAGCAGACTGGTAAGCACACCCACCATCACCATGGAAAACGCAGAATCCACAAAATAACTCTGATGGCTGTTTTGACGGCTCAGCTCCGGGAAATAAAAGGCAATGCCATAACAAAGAATCGTTTCCAATGTACACAGTCCGAAAAACGCAACCATTCGTTTCCCCCGCAGAGTGATGCAGACATAGATAAAACATAACACGAACCACTCCGGCACCCCACTGTAGAAACCGCCTGCGCTGAAAAATGTAAAGGGAAAAAGCACAAGCAACAGAATCAAGATGGCCGTAGCCCCCGCTTGCACGCGTTTCTTCCGAATACAATACTTCACAATCATCGCTATGGCTGCCAGACCTACAACAAGTATCACAATATTTAAAACGCTTCTGCCCATAGGCAGGGTACATACCATCGCAATCATACAGATTACGGTCACGATGCGGAACATACGCTCGCGCAGACTGATTCTGTGATCGAAAAGGATCTCAAACCATTTTTTGATCACGCAATTCTTCACTCCTTTCAATTTGGCATTTCAAAAGCTCGTCGGGACAGCTTATATCCCGGCGAGCTTTCCGCAAAGCTCATCATATGCGCTTATCAGCGCAGAGTGATGCTCCCGGATAAAATCTGTGTCGCCTCTTTTTCCCGCAAGCTCCAGCTCCTTTGCCTGGGCGGAAAGCGCTTCCGCTCCGATGGTCAGCGATGTGCTCTTCAATGCGTGGACTTTCACCACGTATTCCTCCCAGTCAGCCCCTTCGTATAAAGATACGATTTCCGCTTTCTTAGTCCCCTTTTGCTCCCGGAATATTTGCAGCATCTCACGGAAAAAGTCTTCATCCCCGCTGCAATAATACAACCCCAACTCTACATTGACACCGGCCTGGCCCAGCTGTTCGTAGGGGAGAGCCAGACTGTCCTCTGAGGTCTGTGTCAAATCAGCCGTCTCCGGGACTTCTATGTGTTCCGCCGACCCACTCTCTCCGTCAGGCGCATCCAATCCATGATTTGCGGGAACTGCCCCCGCAGCCTCCATGGACACCTCTTCATCCGCCATGCCTTCCTTATATTGAATAAAACGCTTGGGCAGCACCCTTCGCAGCACCCGCTCCAAAACCGTGCGCTCAATGGGCTTGGGGACAAATTCAGTAAAACCCTCACTGCGAAACATCTCCCGGGCTCCGCTGACAGTATTCGCAGTCAACGCAATGACCGGCAGGTCCTTGTAAGTGTCGTTTGGCAGCTCACGAATTCTTTTCAGGGTCTCTACTCCGTCAAATCCCGGCATCATATGATCCAGAAAGATAATATCATAGGAAACACTTTCACACTGAGCTACCGCTTCCCTGCCACTTGAGCAAGTATCCACCACAATCCCATAGCTTCCCAGAACCCCCTTAGCCACCACCAGGTTCATCTCCTCATCGTCCACTGCCAGCGCCCGGACACCCGGACAGGTAAAGGGTTTCCGCCCCGCAGCCTGGGCCTCCGCAAAGCCTCGTGCGCCCAGCTCTCCATTCAGCAAATTCGCAACGGATAGAGCGGAAAAGGGTTTATGTATCATAAACAGCTTGCTCTGGCTATCCAGGTTAAATTCTTTTTCCGCAATCACAATAATCTGAAGATTGTCCGCTAAATCTTCATAATACGCCGGATTCTCCACATATTCCGACTGCGCGATAAAAATATGAGTCAGCCTGTGGCCATGTTGCAGTTTGAGCAATCCCTCAAAGTTGTGGACTTGATATCCCTTGATGCCAAGTCCTTCCACCAGATTCAGAATCAGACCATCATAATATTCCCGAACCTCGTCACAACTGTACCGCTCCGGTCTGAAATAGCACGCAATGCACAGTTCCTCCGGGTTGTTGAGCATAATACACGGCTGTGTATCCACCACACCCTGAGGGAGCACGATATGGGCATGAAGCCCCTGCTGGCTCTTGCTTTCAAAGTGAATGAAACCGCCCATGGCGTTCAATATCCCCCGGGCAATGGGAAGTCCGAGACCAAGACCGCCAACAAAACGGCGGCTTCCGGAATCCGCCTGATAAAAGTCATCATACATCTGAAGCATCTGGGAACCTGTCATCCCAATGCCCGTATCCCGAATGTCTATGAGCAAATTGAGTCCGTAGTTCTCCAGCCGGTATCCTATGCGGACATTAACGCCGCCTTCTTCCGTAAATTTAATGGAGTTCTCCACCAGAATCTTGAGCACATGGGAAATTTTTTCCGAATCCCCAACAAGAACTGCCGGCACCTTAGGGTCAATATCAAACACAATCTCTAAATGCTGGCGGTTAGTTTGCAGCGCAGTCATGGTAATCACATCGTTTAGTACTGAAGTAATGGTATACTCTTCCTTGGCGGGAGTCAGCGTGCCCTCCACAATCTCCGTGTAGTCCAGCATATTATCAATTTGGTTTGACAGACGCTTTCCTGCCAGCTTAATGGAGGTCATATCCGCCCGGATGTCCGGAGAAATATCCTTCCCAAGCGCTACTTCACTGATTCCGATGACCATGTTGATTGGGGTACGGAGTTCATGAGACACATTGGATAAAAAGACCGCGTTTTGCTTCCCCACCACTTCAAGCTCAGCAAATACTTGATCATACCACTTCCGCTGTACACTGCGCTGATTAATCCAGTATAGTGCCAGCGCTTCCCCTCCAAATACCATAACAGCACCCACGCCCAAACGGAACAGTTCCCGAAACTCCATATGGAAAGAAATGGTATGGAGGATCAGGACATGATACAGAAGCTCCAATACATACAGCGCTCCCAGTACATAAAAAATCCACTTTTTATTCAGCATGAACAGCGACAAAATTGTAATACAAGCCATGGCTGGCACATTATAAAGACTGATTTCATGTACGCCAAAGTAAAAGAATTCCAGCAGAATCAACGCGACACAAAGGTATTCATAAAATTTGTCCGATCCGGTTTTGGCAATATGAAGGAGCCATATGCTTACGCAACCGGCCCCCATCAGCGGAATCGTCCAGAATTCCCATGCCATAACGATCGTCACCATACCCAGCACCACGCTGTACACTGTTGTAATGACAGCCAGCAGCAAATGCCTGCTTATCCGCTCCTCCGCCCTCATCATTTGTCAAGCTCCTGCGCAACCCGAGTCAGCAGCTCCTGCGGCGGGTAGGGCTTTTTCAGATAATTTACTGCGCCCAGTCGAATTGCGTTGAGCACATTGTCTTCCTCTCCCGACGCCGTCAAAAAAATCACAGGTGTCCCGGCGGCAAACTCTTTCATGCGTTCAAAGGTTTCAAATCCATTCATGTTTGGCATCACTATATCCAACAAAACCAAATCTATCATTTTATGCTTCAGTATATCCAGCGCCTCAGGTCCTGAACTGGTCAAATATACATCGTATTCCTTTCCAAGAATCCGCTTTGTCCTCATCAGATTCATATCGTCATCATCGACCACTAAAATGCGTTTCTGCATGTATAAATGCCTCCCTACTTCATGTTCAGGGCTTTCCTGCCCCATAGACTCTATTCTAAATGATATCAATGAGAAAATCAAGCTCAATTGAGAACCATTTTTACCAAAACACAATTTTTCATTTCTGTTCAGACCTGATAGCGCCAAGTGGCTTGCGGGGTTGTTCTATGGCAGCGAAAGAGACGGCGGGTGGGTGTCACCGCAAGGTGTTTTCACGCACCATAGAAAAAGCCCCACAGACCAGTAAAATCAAGGTCTCCGGGACTTTTTATATACCATAATCCTGTGTACTTTGGCGCGCTTGGAATCAAAAGTTGGCACAATGCCCTTCTGTGCCAACTTTATACCATAATTTCATGCGCTTCAGCGCATATGAAATCAGAAGTTGACACAATGCCCTTCTGTGTCAACATTATACCATGATTTCGTGATTCTTCGGGCAGAGACCCGAAAAACCTTCTGTTTTTCGGGTTCGCTTCGCTTGCCAAATGTCCAAAGACGCATCTGCTCAAACAAGTTTGGCAGTTGCGTCTTTGGACGCTTGGCTCTGCCCTTTGCGGACATTATACCATGAATATGTGTACTTCCAATACTTATTCCGGCGTAACCTCCAGATGAAGTACGCTGCAGGCCGGAACCGCAAAACGAATCTTATCTCCGTCTATGGAAATTTTGGAGAATTCTTCCGTATGTACCTCCTGGGGTGCGTCAAATGTGTTATGCGCTCTTCTGTCACCGGTAAGAATTTCTCCTTTCACGGACTTTATCCTGCTGTCCGCAAAAACGCCTTCCACATCATATGCCTCTTCCAGGGATAAATTGGTAATGGTTACATGCAGCCTGCCGTCCTTGGATACGGAAACGGATTCCGTAAGATTGGGAACCATTGCCCCTTCTTCCAGTCCCACTTCCTTTGTCTCAATGGAAGACTCTACCAAATCCGCATCCTGATGATGCTGATACATATGGAACACATACCATGTGGGCGTTTTCACCATTTTGGCGCCTTCTGTCAAAATCACCGCCTGAAGCACATTCACCATCTGCGCAATGTTTGCCATTTTCACCCTGTCACAATGCTTATTGAACAGATTCAGGTTAATGCCGGCCACCAATGCGTCCCTTATGGTGTTCTGCTGATACAGGAAACCGGGATTTGTGCCAGGTTCCACATCATACCAGGTTCCCCACTCATCAATCACCATTCCTATCTTCTTCTCAGGATCGTATTGATCCATAATGGCGCCGTGACGGCGAATCAGGTTCTCCATCTCCAAGGTATGCTTCAGGGTGCGATACCAGTCTTTCTCATCAAATTCCAATGCGGACCCTTTTTTGTTCCACTTGCCCGTGGGCAGGGTATAATAATGCAGGGACATGCCTCCCATAAATCCAAAACCATGGTCAAAAACCGTCTCCAATACCTTGTCTGTCCAGTGATAATCCCCTGCGTTGGCTCCGCAGGCAATTTTGCATACCGGTCTCTTTGGATCATAATTGCGTATGTAAGTCTGATATCTGCGATACATATCCCCATAGAACTCAGGCCTCATATTGCCGCCGCAGCCCCAGTTTTCATTCCCCACGCCGAAATAGTCCACTCGCCAGGGTTCTTCCTGCCCGTTTTCCTTGCGCAGATCTGCCATGGGGGATACGCCGTCAAACGTCATATATTCCACCCATTCGCTCATTTCCTGTACGGTGCCGCTGCCCATATTGCCATTAATATATGTCTTACAGCCAAGCTGTCTGCACAATTCCATAAATTCATGGGTGCCAAAACTGTTATCCTCCACCACGCCGCCCCAATGGGTATTAATCATTTTCTTACGTCCTTCTTTAGGGCCGATGCCATCCTTCCAATGATACTCATCGGCAAAGCATCCCCCCGGCCAGCGAAGCACCGGCACATGAATCTCCTTCAATGCCTCCACTACGTCGGTACGCATACCATTCACATTTGGAATATCGGAATTCTCCCCCACATAAATTCCTTCATAAATACATCTTCCCAGATGCTCCGAAAAATGGCCTTGCAGTTCAGGGTTCAAATGTCCTTTTTTCACCTTTGGATTTACATACAATCTTGTCATGTCCTGTGACCCATCCTTCCTGCCCTTAAAGGGCTTGTTAGAAATACCAATATACAATTCTCAGTCTATGCTTTGACGGAAAAATTGTCAAGTCCAACTCAGCGCGGTTTACCCACAAACTTACCATAGCTTAAACCGCCTGATAATCCATCTGGCAACCTTATAGGAAAACGTTTCCAACTCCCGGGCTGCGTTTTTGAGTTCTTTACGGATTTCAATGTGCTGCGGACAATGCTGCTCACATTTACCGCATTGAACACATTGGGAGGCGCTGGAAGTGTTCTGCCGCATGGCGGTACACTGTAGATACTCCGTCCTGCCGGAGGACTTTTTCTCAGAATACATGGCATTATAGCAGCGAAAAGTCCCTGGAATATCCACTCCCTTGGGACAGGGCATACAATACCCGCAGCCCGTACAGCCCACTTTTGTGCTCCGGCGGATTTCCTCCCTGACCCGTTTCACCAACTCCCTGGAGGACTGGGTCATACAGCCGGGAACCCCGTGGGAAACCGTGGCAAGATTTTGTTCCACCATCTCCACAGAATTCATACCTGATAACACACAGGTGACTTCCGGCTGGTCAAAGAGCCATTGAAAAGCCAATTCCGCAGGCTCCCGTCCCTCCGCATCCTTTGCAAACAATTTTTTCGCGGATTCGGGAAGCAGGTTCACAAGCCTCCCTCCCCGAAGGGGTTCCATAATAATCACAGGAAGCCCTTTGCTGTGGGCATATCTCAGTCCCTCCACCCCTGCCTGGGAATGTTCGTCCATATAGTTGTACTGAATCTGACAGAAATCCCAGTCATAGGCGTCCACCAACTGGCAAAACATATTTGTATTTCCATGATAGGAAAATCCAATATTCCGTATCTGTCCGGAGGCAAGTTTGGATTCTATCCACTGATCCACACCCAAACTTTTTAGTTTTTCCCAGGTTGCCAAATCTGTCAACATATGCATCAGGTAATAGTCCACATGATCTGTTTTGAGTCTTTTCAGTTCTTCCTGAAATGTCTTCTCCGCCCCTTCCACGGACTTGATGAGGTAATGGGGCAGCTTGGTGGCGATATAAACCTTGTCCCGGCATTGATTGCGCTGGAGAATTTCTCCCACCGCAGCTTCGCTGCCAGGATAAATATAGGCCGTGTCCAGATAATTCACCCCGCCATTTATGGCTGTCATGACTTCCTTCTCTGCCTTGTCCAAATCAATGGACGCCCCCTTCCTGGCAAAGCGCATACAGCCATAGCCAAGAAGTGATATGTCATTGCCTTTTCTGTCTTTCCGATACTGCATCCTGTGCCCTCTCTTATCGCCCATTCCCTGGGGATGAAATCGATTCCTGTCCCAATTTTTTCCATAATAAGCGCAAACAATATCTTTATCATAAACCATATGGGCTCAAATGACCATACCCAAAATGATTTTTCTTTTCGATGAAAGAACTGCCCAATTGGAGAAAACCATTGCTTTCCTGAACGTCACTGCCTGCCCTGCGTATTTCTGAATGTCCGGATACCGGCTCATGTGTCATCCCTGCTTCCATGATGTGTGGCAAATCGTTAATTCCCGTCGAAGCCCCACCGTACACTGTCAGGGCAACAGGATTATTAATGTTGCATACACAGCACAGAAATGATATAATCAGTGAAAAATGTAAACAGGAGTGATTTTATAATGAGTCTGGCAGAAATGATGGATAAAAGTTTTAGAGGAAATGTATACATAGTGCAAAACCATAAAGTGCTCTGCCAACAAACCAGCGGTTTTGCCGATTTGTCCAATGAAATTCCAAATACGATAGAAACCAGATTCGCAAGCGCGTCCGCGGGAAAAGTATTTGTGGCAACAGGCACTTTACAGCTAATAGAACAGGGCTTGATACACTTTGATGATACATTGGGCAAATTGCTTGATATTCCTTTCAATCAGATTGACAGGGATGTTACGGTCAAAGAGCTTTTAACCCATACTTCCGGTGTTCCCGATTATTTTGATGAAAGCGTTATGGAAGAATATGAAGAATTATGGACAGATTATCCCAATTATAAAATCAGACATAACAGCGATTTACTTCCCTTATTTATCAATAAACCAATGATGTACCCCAAAGGCACAAAATTCCAATACAATAACTCTGGTTACGTATTGCTGGCAATGATAATTGAAAAAGTGACCGGAATGTATTTTGACCAGTACCTCAAAGAAAAAATATTTGATATATGCGGCATGACGTCTACAGGTTATTACGAATTGGATAAACTTCCCTCCAAATGTGCCAATCATTATATTTACTGCGCTGACACAAATGACTATCGCACAAATATATTTTCCGTTGATGTGAAAGGCACGGGCGCAGGCGGGGCGTTTATCACGGTAAAAGATATTGTTTCCTTCTGGACTCATTTGCTGAATGGAACCCTGCTTTCCAAATCGTCTGTTTCTGATATGCTTAGCAAACAGAGCGGAAACGGTGCTGACAGAGAAGAAGGGTATTACGGTTATGGCCTTTGGATTATTGACAATCCAGACGGCAGGGATATTGCGTATTTTCAGGGCTGTGATCCGGGGGTAAGTTTTATTTCCGAGTATAATCCAAATAACGGAATTATTTCTGTTCTGGTAAGCAACTATGGGGATAATGTGTGGAAAGAAATGCGAAAAATAAGGGAAGCGCTTTACTGATATCAGGCGCATAATTACTTTCCTGTATTCGTCTACCACACAGGACCAGTTTTCAGGTGTGAAATTTTAATTTCCGGTTTGAGGTTTGGACACTCTTGCGTCCAATGCCTCAAACCGGGCCGGAATCCCTGATGGAATAGAACAAAGGAACTGATATCAGTTACTTTTTGTTGTCACTTTTCCTCCAGCAGCTCCCTGCGCCGGCAACCGCAGCCTGATAAAGTATGGTTGATTCTGGAGCCTCATGGAATGAATTGTCCGGCTTGCTGAATCTCACATGTTGGAACAGCCTTGATTTTTTTAAATCAAATGTCCCATTGGCATTTTTCAGGATTTCATCTACCGCCTGATAAATACCTTCTGTATGTTTCTCCTTACAGGCAGCATTTAGCACGGAGGACCAATCCTTATCTTCAGCAATTTCAAATGTACGCGAAAGCGCTCCTGTCTTCTCTGCCAGAAAACATGCTTTCTCCCTATTCCCCTCTTCAAGCGCCAATTCTATCATAAATGAAAAGATAAAAACTAATATCTGATACTGGGAAAAGAGGGATATTTCAAACATTTCATATGCCTCATCCGTTTTTCCCTGCTCCTGATACAATCGCCCCAGGGCTATTTTTTTCATGGGATCCTGGTCGGAGAAATATCTTAGATATTCCTCTGCCTTTGCATATTCCTTTTTTCGTATATAAAATCCATACAAAGCGTCAGCAGCGTGATGTCTTATTTCTTCCTTCTCATCATGTAAGACCATTTCATACCATGCGTTTATTTGTCTGTCATATTTCTCCGGCTCAGCACAGGCACTCGTCAGTCTCTTAGCATCCAGCATGACAGCCATCTGCCAAATGAGCATGTTACAGTTTGGGTATTCTCTTATTCTCTCCAAAGCCCACTCATAAACCTTCTCATACCCTTCTGTCTCAAACATTTTATCCATTTGCCGAATCATCTCACGGATTTCAGCCTCTGTGAGCTCTTCACGAAACGACATTAAGGTATCAAGTGAAATGTGAAGCAATCTGGCAATCGGCCCCAATAACTCAATATCCGGATTAGAGTTTCCGTTTTCCCATTTATTGACTGCCGGAGCAGATACACATAATCTGCCCGCCATTTCCTCCTGTGTCATACCCGCTTCTTTTCTATATTTCCTGATAACACTGCCAATATTCATGTATCAACCTCCAAAGTATATTCAAAAGCTTTTGTAATTAAATTATATCAAGAATGTATATACCATACAATTGAATTGTCGTTAATTATTTGTCAGCTTTTTTAACCATTGGTAATATAACAAAATGGTGACTGCAACCTCCCACACTGTGCAAGGGCCATACCGTTGAAACCGCCAGAAAAATATGTCCTGAATAAATTTTTTTCATATAGAAAAAAGACTTCTCTCATGATATAATATTCTTTACGTTTGTTTGGGAGGAAAGGGGAGGTTATGGAGTAAGTATTGTTTCTCTAAACACTGCAAAATGCAATCAAGACTTGCGGAAAGGAAGTATATGGGTAGAGATATTCTTTTTAGGACAGAGGAATTTGTGTTTTCGTACAGAGTTGGCGGATTGCTGATAAAGGATAATAAAATATTACTGCAAAAACCCAAAAATGACGATTACGCTATCATTGGAGGTCATGTAGCCTGCCTTGAGACCACCACGGAAACATTGAAACGAGAATATGAAGAAGAAATTCATGCCAAAATTGAGGTGGATAATTTATATGCTGTGGGTGAAATCTTTTTCCCCTGGGGCCAAAGACCATGTCATCAAATTTCTTTGTATTATAAAGTGCATTTGCTAAATGATAATGATATACCGTCAGTAGGTGTTTTCCATGGATATGATGATTTGGAAAATGAAAGAATTGATATGGACTTTTGCTGGGTTCCGCTGGAAGATATAAAAAATGGTATAAAGGTTTATCCCATGGAACTGATACCACATATTTTAAATGAAGATAAAGGAATTATTCATTTTGTTTCAAAACAGATTTAAACATTGTAATCCCGGTCTACACTCCTGATCCCCAAATCCTAACTCCTCAAAAACGCCGTTGCAGGGTTTCCCCAGGCAACGGCATTTCCTTATCTTATTTCCTTATCTTATTTCCTTATCTTTGTACCACCCTTAAACTCCTATTTCTCCGGCTCCCGGTGCTGAAGCAGCACATCACATACTCCTTTTTCAGGCAATTGGGCAGCCACACCTTTTCGTCTGGCATATGCGGCAATCACATCAAACAATCCCAAAAACATGGAAGCGCACATACGGTCCGCATCCTCTCCCAAATGCTCCGGAAATTGTTTCTTATAGCCCTTGATAAAGCTCTTAACTGCCTGAGAGTATTCCTCCAGGATAGGCGCCAGACATTCGTCGGCCATTCCATAGAATTCCTTCATCTGATTCAGGGTGAATGCCGGGGTTTTTACCCGATAACTTCCGTCCGGCAGCCGTTCCATGTATCCATCCTGAATCAACATGGCCGCCCCCTCCACATCCTGCGTCGTTCCTTTTGAAATAATCTCCTCACAGATATCTATACTTCGGGAATTCATCATGGGCTTGTAAGGAAACGCATCCAGCCAATGAAAAGTAAATACAAAATGTTTATAATTTCCGTCTTTATTCCCGCTGACCTGACACCCCAGCCCACATGTGGGATGCTGTTTTGTTTCCATATCCCCTATATAGTTCCAGCGATACCCATCATATTTTACTGGCATGCCGGGATAGGACAGCACAGAATGTCTTTTTCCCTCATACTCCATAGCCATGACGCCATATAAATAGAAAAGCTCATCCTCACTTTTTCCCGCTCTGTAGAAATCAATTTTCCTGGCTCCCTCAGCTATCTTCTGGAAAGCTTCCACCATTTTATCCAGCACTGGTTCCAGAATTTTCTCCACATTCTCTTCACAATATTTTCCATGCTTATCCGTCCAAATGATAAAATTCGTCTGATATTTCCCTTTTACCGGTGTTACTACCGCCTCCCGCTTCACCAGATTAGCAATGGCATCTTCAATGTAGTAAGCCGGTACACCACATAACTTAGCCAACTCTTCCACTGTCTTGGGCTGCTCATAACAGCGGTACAAAATGTTCTGAGATAAGGCGTCTTTAATGTACTCTGATGGAAATGGTACTTTCTTTCCGTCATACTCCCCTTCTCCATAGATACTAATACGAAACTTTACAGGTTTTAATGCGCTTTCTTCCATTCTACTCCCACACTCCTTCTTTAATTTTTTTCTTGCTTCCGCCAGCCTCCAGGTAACTGTCCCCTCCGGAATCTTGAGCTGTTCGGAAATTTGCTTGGTAGAAAGGCCCTCATAGTAAAATAGAATGATAATCTGTCGATACATAGAGGACAGCATGGCAATTTCTCTCCGCAGATGACTGTAAAGTTTTTCCCGCTCTCCCTCTTCCTCATCAAACTCTTCCTCATATACCCCGAACACATCTTCTGGAGCATTATAATAATACATTTCCTGCCTCTTTCCCATGGAACGCCGAAACGTTCTGGTGACATTTTGCGCCACCCCCCAAAGCCATGGTTCAAAACGATTTTCGTCCCTGAGTCTTGGCAGTTCCCTCACTACTGTGAAAAGAATTTCCTGTGAAAGCTCTTCCGCTTCCTCTCTTGTATACGTCCTTTTCACTGCGTAGGCGTATACTCTTTCCACATACTTTTCCAGAATTATCGGTTCCATTCTTCTACACCTGCCTTTCACTCATAAAGTGTCAACTTTCGTCACACCATTGGGTACTTAAGCGAAAAAATTTCTGATGAAGGGGAGGCGAACGTAACCCCCATGCCCCGTCCGCCGTCCCTTTCCCATGCACCGGACACAAGCCGTCCCAAACTGTTATCAGTTTTCCCAAACCGAGAAACAAATACTGCCTGCGGCACACACTCAGGCAACTTTTTAAACAGACAAAAACTCCCCTCCGCAGCCTTCCAAAAGCCACGGACGGGAGTTTTTCTTTCCATTTTTACATCTGACAGTTTCCTGGGTATCTGCTATTTACGCAAAAGGGTTCTCCGTAGGATACAGCACACCCTTAGGCTGATTGTAATTTAAGTCCTCTACAGGAACGCCGATATACTTGAACACTTCATACAAAGCCTTTCCAAAATGTCCGAAGGCAACTGCGCCGTGATGAGGGTAATTTTTCTCAATCAGCACATGGCGATAAAAACGTCCCATCTCCGGAATGGCAAATACACCAATACCGCCGAAGGATTTGGTCGCAACAGGAAGTACCTCACCCTGGGCAATGTACGCGCGAAGCTTATTGTCCGCCGTAGACTGCAAGCGGTAGAAGGTAATGTCTCCTGGTATGATATCTCCCTCCAAAGTTCCCTGAGTCACTTCCTCGGGAAGTGTCCTTGCCATAATCATCTGATACTTCATGCTGCAAGAAGACAGCTTCTTGGTATTGGTATTGCCGCAGTGGAAGCCCATAAAGGTATCATTGTGGGTATATGTATATTTATCCTTAATTGCGTCATCATACATATCATCGGGAACCGTATTGTTAATATCAAGCAGAGTGACAATATCCTCGCTCACACAGGTACCGATAAACTCGCTCAAACATCCGTAAATATCCACTTCGCAGGATACAGGAATTCCCATTCCTGTCAGACGGCTGTTCACATAGCAGGGCACAAAGCCAAACTGGGTCTGGAACGCAGGCCAGCACTTTCCGGCAATGGCAACATACTTGCGATACCCCTTATGAGCCTCAATCCAGTCAAGGAGAGTCAGCTCATACTGTGCCAGTTTGGGCAGTACCTCGGGTTTCTTGTTGCCCGTGCCAAGCTCTTCTTCCATCTCCTTTACCTTAGCGGGAATCCTTTCGTCTCCCTCATGTTTCTTAAATGCCTCGAACAAGTCAAGTTCGGAGTTCTCCTCGATTTCCACTCCCAGGTTGTACAACTGCTTAATGGGAGCGTTGCATGCCAGGAAATTCAAAGGCCTGGGGCCAAAAGAAATAATCTTCAGGCTGCTTAAGCCCACGATTGCCCTTGCGATAGGAATGAATTCATGAATCCTGTCGGCGCATTCGGAAGCAGTACCCACAGGGTTCTCCGGGATGTATGCCTTTACATTGCGCAATTTAAGATTATAGCTGGCATTGAGCATACCGCAGTAAGCATCCCCACGTCCGCCCACCAGATCATTCTGGCTTTCCTCAGCAGCGGCGATATACATAGCCGGACCATCAAAGTGCTTTGCCAACAAGGTCTCGGAAATCTCAGGTCCGAAATTCCCCAGATAGACACAAAGCGCATTACAGCCGTTCTTCTGAATATCCTCCAATGCCTGCACCATATGAATCTCACTCTCCACGATGCAGACGGGGCATTCATAAATGGCATCCGTGCCGTATTTTTCCGTATACGCAGCCACCAAAGCCTTCCTTCTGTTTACGGACAGACTTTCCGGAAAACAGTCACGGCTCACCGCAACGATACCAATTTTCACATTTGGTAAATTGTTCATTTCAATTACCCTCCTTGATAATAATAAATATATATTTATGACAGCCACATGGTACTCGCCCATACGGCCACATTACAACCATACATGATTTCAAAGCATCCTAAGCCGGCAAACCCAAAACACTCTTATGGTGTCTCCGTGCCGACTGCTCCAAAAGACATATCAGGCCAGACTCCTTACGCAATGATATCAAACACCGGCTTGCAGGCAGGATAGATTCTCTTAAACTGCTCATACCTCTCTTCATACCTGGCAACCAGTTCCGGCTCAGGTTCCACGGTGTCCACCACTTTTACCACTTTGGACGCAATCTCTTCCACACTCCCGTATTCCCCACAGGCAACTGCCGCCAGCATTGCGCCTCCCATGGCAGGCCCTTCCTCACTCTCGATGACATCCACTTTTAAATTGAGTACATTTGCCACAATTTTCTTCCAGAGAGGACTCTTTGCGCCGCCGCCGCAGATTTTAGTGCGTGTCAGATTTATCCCCAGGGATTTTGCCACCTCAAGGGAATCCCTGAGGGCAAATGCCACACCTTCCAGCACCGCCTGGGTCATATCCGCCCTGCTGGTATCCATGGTCATCCCAATAAAAGTCGCCCTGGCATTGGGATTGTTGTGCGGAGAACGCTCCCCCATCAGATAAGGCAGAAAATATACATGATTCTCTCCCAGCTTCTGAATCTCCTTCTGCTGCTCCCCATATTCTTTCGTTCCGATAATGTCATCCATCCACCATTTATTACAGCTGGCCGCACTGAGCATACATCCCATCAAATGATAACTTCCATCCGCATGGGCGAAAGAGTGCAGCGCATTATACTGGTCCACTCCAAAGTTCTTAGAAGATATAAAAATTGTTCCGCTGGTCCCCAGGGATATATTGCACTGATTGTCTCCCACTGTCCCGGTTCCCACTGCTGCCGCGGCATTATCCCCTGCGCCTGCTGCCACTTTTACGGATGCCGGGATTCCCAGTTTATCCGCCACCTCCGGAAGCACCGTTCCCACTGCCTCATAACTCTCATAGCAGGCTGCAAGCTGAGAGACGCTTATGCCACATATATCACACATCTCCTGGGACCACTTTCTGTTCTTCACATCAAACAAAAGCATTCCTGAAGCGTCTGACACATCCGTGCAATGCACTCCCGTAAGCCTGTAGGCAATGTAATCTTTAGGAAGCATAATCTTGGCAATTCGCGCGAAATTTTCCGGCTCCTTATTTTTCACCCACAAAATCTTTGGAGCAGTAAATCCCGCAAAGGCAATATTGGCCGTGTATTCCGACAGTTTCTCCTTTCCAATCACGTTGTTCAGATAGTCTGTCTCCTCTGTTGTCCTGCCGTCATTCCACAAGATAGCCGGACGTATCACCTTGTCGTCCTTATCCAGAATCACAAGCCCATGCATCTGTCCGCCAAAGCTGATGCCCGCCACCTGGCTTTTATCCGCATTCTGAAGCAGTTCTTCCATCCCTGCAACAGTCTGTTCATACCAGTCTTCCGGATTCTGCTCTGACCATCCCGGATGCGGAAAAGAAAGGGGATATTCCCTGGATACAATATTCACTATCTTCCCCTCGCTGTCCATCAGCAGCAATTTCACTGCGGATGTCCCCAAGTCAATCCCAATGTATAACATATGAAACCTCCATTCCCATTTTGATTATTTCACTCATAATCCTTTTTTCGCTTATGTTTTAACCCCTAAACCTGTCAATGCACGCGAAAATTTCCTGTATTCTCGGTTTTGCCAGCCCGCATGGAATATAAGAACTACAGAAAGGTTTCCACCCCTCTTTTTCCCACTGTACACAAATCATCTCAACAGCCTTTCGCACAGTCTTCTTTCCATCCATCACCTGCTCCAGCCCGTACCGGAGAAGATATGCCAGAGCCGTCACCTGTTCCGGGTCCAGGAGCTGCTCAAGATACCGCACATTCACTTCTTCCTTATCAAGGGAAAAGGATTCCAGACCATAAGATTTCACTTTCATGCGTTCATGGCGTTCTTCCTGCCCACGTTCACGTCCATGCCAATCCCGGCCGCCGCCTTTGCGTCCTCCTTTAAAGGGCGGAAGTACCCTTGCAAAGTCGGGTATTGCGAATCCCGGTGCCTGGACCCTGGGCGCCGTATGTTCGCCGCAAAGTTCTTTTACACGCTCCGTAATATCCACCGGATGGTAATGATCCATCATCAGTATATAATCCGCAATATAGAAGAACGCGCCGGAACTTCCTGCCACCAGAATTGTGGAAATTCCTGCCTGTTCATACAGATCCTTCGCACGTTCCAGAAAAGGTGTAATGGGTTCTTTGTCCCGGCTGATAACCTGCTGCATGAATTCGTCCCGCACCATGAAATTTGTGGCGGAAGTATCCTCATCAATGAGAAACAGCCCGGTTCCCGCCTCCACTCCTTCCATCACGGCCGCCGCCTGAGATGTACTGCCGCTGGCATCCTCCGTGGTAAAGACTTTGGTATTCTTCTTATTGGGCAAATCGTTAATAAAGAGAGAAATGTCCACATTTCTGACGGACCTTCCGTCCTCCGCCCGAAGCTTGACCGCCGTGTCATCCGTTACCACGAACTCCCTTCCATCCCCTGAGATGTGATTGTAAACCCCCATTTGAATCGCCTCAAGCAAAGTGGATTTCCCATGATACCCTCCGCCCACAATCAGAGTAATGCCCGCCGGGATTGCCATTCCGCTTATGCGGCCTCTGTGGGGCAGTACAAAAGTCCTCTCCATGGAAGCAGGCGATACAAACGGCACGCTGTCCGTCATGGGCAAATCCGACACCCCGCTTTTTCTCGGAAGAATGGATTGGTTCGCCACAAAAGATACCAGCTTTTCTTCTTTTAAAATTCCCCTGAGCGCTTCCTGGTCCTCCGCAAGGAATATTACGTCCTCCACCTTTTGCCGATCCAGTCTGCCATAAAACAAACTGTTCTCCACACAGCGGGGAAGAAATTCAAACAAAATCTTCTCCAGCTCCCCGGCATTGATGGTGCGTCCAAAGGCTGGAAATCCCACATGGAAACGGGCAATGATGCCGCTTTCCGTTATCTGACAGGCGCTGCGTTCCAGCACTGCCTGGCCGCAGCGGCTCACTGAGAGAAGTCCGCTCTTTCCTGACCCTTTGGCTTTGAAATTATACTGCTCAAACTGCTTGGATATTTGTCTGACCAGATAATCCTGTAACGCAATACGGACACAATCTTCCCCATAATATGCTGCCGGAAATTTCGCGTCCTTATGGGCGACCTCCACATGCAGACTGGACGGAGCCGCAAACGGGTCCCCCTGCACATGGTCAATCACCAGTACATACCGGTCAAACTTCCATACTCCCGCCAGAGATTTGTAGGCCGGGTAGCTTTTGTGATCCACCGAACGTAATAAGGTTCTTAATTCACTTTGCGTCTTCATGATAACTTATTTCCTCTTTCCTGACACCCCCTGAATCCGGTTTGTCCGCTTTCAATTCTAACATATTTTTTCCGCCTTAGCAACCATATCATTGCTGTTCTTGTCATGGAATTGTAACTCCATTGACACACTCCAAAAGGCCCGTGAGGTCGGCAGGGACAGATACAGTTATTCCAGTGACTATGAGATTGTGACAAGCTGGATTGCCGGGAATTTGAAACAGAGCGCTTGCTATGCAAATTAAGCTATGTTATAATCTCTTCGTGGCAATAGGAAATATGCCTGATGAAAATATGCAATTTAAGAATAATGTGTTGCGTATTTTAATTATATAAAGAAAGGAATGATTAGAATGAAAAAATTAGATTATAACCAGTATCAATTGAACAGGAGGGCGACTATACTTTAACCCTCCTGCGCCATAATTGGAGGAAAAATGTATAACGAAAAGGATATCATAGCTCAATGGAACGCTGATATGTACGACTTGAATGAAACCTATACGGATGATGTTGAACTTGCTCTCATGCTTATGGGTACAACGCCAAAAAAAGTTTTGGAAATCGCCTGTGGCAGTGGGCGTTTCACGGCTCCTGTGGCAAGGGCAGGACACGATGTAACCGGACTTGATTTTGATGAGTATATGTTGGAAAGGCTCGCGCACAAAATCACGGATGAAAAAATCAAATGGCATAAGGCAGATGTGATTTATGATGATTGGGGTACTGGATTTGATGTCGTAACTTTAGGCGCTAACTTCTTATTCAATATTATATCTGATATGAATTATGAACAAGCCCAAAAGTTGATGATTCAGAAGTCTGGGGATGCGTTAGTTGTTGGTGGTCACATTTTTGTGGATTGCGCATACTCACAATATCCCGAGAAATGGTTTTATACTCCCAATCCGGTTATTGTATGGCAAGGTACGGACAGTCATGGAAACTTCGGAAAAATGGCGTTGCTTGATAACGTTTATGACACAGAGAGCAGAATGCTCAGATTTACCCGTAGGTTTGATATGATACTTGCGGATGGAAGTACTTTAGTGCAGGAAATCCCATCTGAGAAACACTTTGCGTCACTTGAGCAGATACATAAGTGGTTAAATGAAGCAGGATTTGTTGTGGAGCAAGAGTGCGGCGATTATCAAGGGCATCCCATAAGTGAAATAACGAACAGGGTTATTATTTGGGCAAGAAAAGTTAGATAACCACACAGGACAGGACGCAAAGATGCCGCAGTGTCAATCACTGCGGCATCTCTCATTACAGGCACACACCACAAAAGCCTCATTCCTCATCAGGCTCCAGCAAAGCCTTTTCATAACTTTCCAGAATCACTTTCTGTATCGCCTCCCTGGTAAAGGAATTAATCGGGTGGGCAATATCTCTGTATTCCCCTTCTGAAACCTTCTTGCTGGGCATTGCAATAAACAGGCCCCTGTCCCCCTCGATTACCTTGATGTCATGCACTACAAACTCTTCATCCAAGGTAATTGATACAATTGCTTTCATCTTGCCTTCTTTAGCGATTTTACGTACGCGAACATCTGTAATCTTCATTTTTAACCCCCTTATCCCAGATTAGAGTAAACTGCAACCATTCTATCCGCTTTGCGCCGCCAGCGCCCCATTGCATTCATCCTTGAGTAACCATCCCTTGCTTCAAGATTAATGAACCGGTGTGCCAGCCCCCGGCAAAAGCCCGGAATCCCTGCCTTTGCAGCGGGCCCGCAATATCCACATATTATATGGCATATCTGTCATTGCGCTCCACCACAATGCGTATCTGTCCGTTTTCACCCACATAACAGGAATTCGCCCGAATAGTATCCCGGCTTTCCACAATACAGTTTTCAATATATGTGTTATCACCAATATATACATTGTTTAAGATAATGGAATTCTTAATCACACAGTTATTTCCGATGTAGCTGTTCTTAAACACCACGGAATTCTCCACAATACCGTTTACGATACATCCGCTGGAAATCAAACTGTTTCTCACGCTGGCCCCCGGATTGTACTTCGCCGGAGCCAAATCATCCACCTTGGAGTAGATATCAGGATACTGCTTGAAAAAATAATTCCTCACTTCCATTTTCAGGAAATCCATGTTGGTGCCGAAATAGTCCTCAACCGAAGCAATGTTTCTCCAATAATCCTGCGTCTTATAACCATAGATTCTGTTCAAATCTCTATAACGTATCAGAATATCTCCCACAAAGTCATACCGCTCTTCCTCTGCGCACTTTTCCAGCATTTCTATCAGCTGTCTGCGCCGAAGGATATAGATTCCGCAGGAGATGGTTCTGGATTTTGCTCTGAGCGGCTTTTCCTCAAATTCCTCAATCCTGTTATCCTCATTCATTCTTATGGTACCATAACGCTCCACATTGACATTGTCCTCCATGTCCCTGCACACCACGGTAATATCCGCTTTTTTTTCAATGTGGTATTCAAGCACCTTGCCAAAATCAATCTTATATACACAGTCTCCGGAGGCTATCACAACATAGGGTTCATGATTGCTCTTAAGAAAAGACAGGTTCTGGTAAATCGCATCCGCCGTCCCCCTGTACCAATTACTGTTATCCGCCGTCATGACAGGCGTAAATACATAAAGCCCTCCCTGTTTCCGTCCGAAGTCCCACCACTTAGACGAACTCAAATGCTCATTCAGACTTGTGGCATTGTACTGTGTCACCACCGCAACCTTCTGAATGTGGGAATTGGCCATACTGCTTAATGTGAAGTCGATACTGCGATAGCTGCCCGCAATGGGCATAGCGCAAACAGCCCTTTTCTGTGACAGCTCCTGCATTCTCCGATTATTGCCGCCCGCTAAAACGATTCCTATTGCTCTCACTACTGTTCACCTGCCTTAATCAATGTTTTGCCGCTTGCGAGACACATGTCCTCATAATCCGCAGTGGTGGTTTCGCCGAAAATAACCGTATTCTTGCCCACCGCAATACCGTCCGGAATCACGCTTCTCTCACCTACAGTTACCATTCCATGATTGTAAATATGAGGCGCGGTATCATTTGGGGCCTCCTCACCTACGCCCAGACGGACATTGCTGCCAATCCGCGCTTCTTCCGCTATAATTGCCTTGCTAATCTCACAATTATCACCAATGTGAGTCTGGTTCATTATGATAGAATCCCGTATCACTGCCCCCTTTCCAATGGTAACGCCGCAGCCGATAACGGAGTTATAAACCTTCCCATATATGTCCGTGCCTTCCCCTATAATACTGCGCTCCACCACACTGTCCTTATCAAAATACTGAGGGGGCTGAATCTCGCTCTTTGTATATATTTTCCAGTATTCCTCATACAGATTGAATTCCGGCACAATATCAATAAGCTCCATATTGGCTTCCCAATAGGAACTCAAAGTCCCTACATCCTTCCAGTAGCCCGTAAATTCATAGGCATACAGAGGCGCCCCCTTCTCATGGCAATAAGGAATCACATGTTTTCCAAAATCCAGAGCCGGCTGATCCGCCATGGTAATAAGCGCTTCCTTCAGAGTCTTCCAGTTGAATATATAAATCCCCATGCTGGCGAGATTGCTCCGGGGGTGTTCCGGTTTCTCCTCGAATTCCGTAATCTTCTTATTCTCATCCGCTATCATAATGCCAAACCTGCTGGCCTCTTCTATGGGTACGGGCATAACCGCAATGGTAACTTCAGCATTATTTGCCTTGTGAAAATCCAACATGGCCTCATAGTCCATCTTGTAAATGTGATCCCCTGAGAGAATCAATACATACTCCGGATGATAGCTTTCCATGTACTCAAGATTCTGATAAATGGCATTTGCCGTACCGGTATACCACTCGCTGTTGGAGCTTTTCTCATAGGGGGGCAGAACGGTAACTCCTCCGATATTGCGATCCAAATCCCATGGGATGCCGATTCCAATATGCGCGTTCAGCCTCAGAGGCTGATACTGGGTCAATACACCAACCGTATCCACACCCGAATTTATACAATTGGACAACGGAAAGTCAATTATACGATATTTTCCTCCAAATGCTACAGCAGGCTTTGCTACTTTGGATGTAAGCACACCCAAACGGCTGCCCTGTCCACCTGCCAACAACATGGCAATCATTTCTTTTTTGATCATGTCATCACCTCTGTCTAGCTTTCCTCCATTTAACTGGTATGTCCATTATAACACATAGTTCCATAAAATGGAATGTTTTTACATTAAAATTATTCCTCATTTCCTTCTTTATTATTGATTTTCTACATATTTTACAAGCGTTTTGACAAATTTTCATACATTTTAACAAGTCTTTTTATCAAGCCCATTCCATTTCTTTGTGGTTTTTGCCTGAAACAGCATGTCCACCCCATTTCCCGGAAGACTGGCAACGGATTCCGCTTTGGAATTTTTATCTATTTTCCATTTGTATTTTACAGGGCAAATGCTTATAATATAAGTATAAAACAGATAGGGAGTGTGAACACATGTACAAAATTGATTTTACCAATCCTATTTCTATACATTTCACAGGCATTGGCGGCGTCAGTATGTGCGGTCTTGCCGAATTACTCCAAGACGCCGGCTTCCATGTAACCGGATCTGACAATGCGCACAGCGCGCGCACCAGTCATTTAGAGTCAAAAGGCATTACCATATTTTATGGACAACAAGAAGAAAATATTACACCTGAGACAGCGTGTGTAGTTTTTACCAGCGCCGTACATCCTGATAATCCTGAGTATATTGCCGCTCACAAATTAGGAATTCCCTGCCTCACCAGAGGCCAGCTTATGGGCCAGGTGATGAAACAATATCAAATTCCTATCGGCGTCAGCGGTACCCATGGCAAGACCACTACCACTTCTATGATAAGCGAGATTCTGCTTCACGCCAAATTGGATCCCACCCTTTTTATCGGGGGAAATCTGAAAACCATAGACGGTTGTCTCCGCATAGGCCGATCCGACTATTTTGTCACGGAGGCATGTGAATATACCAACAGCTTTCTGAGCTTTTCTCCCAAGATAGGAGTGATATTAAATATAGAAGAAGACCATTTGGACTTTTTTAAAGATCTCGCCCAAATTCGCCAATCTTTTCGGGCGTATGCCCAACTTCTGCCCGAGGATGGATGCCTGATTATCAACGGGCAAATTGATCATCTTGAGGAAATCACTTCAGGTTTATCCTGTCGTGTCATCACTTTCGGCAACAATTCCGGAACAGATTATTACTTTGACGAACTCACCTACGACAATACAGGGAATCCAAATTTCACCCTCCATGGCCCCGGCCTTCCGGAACGTCATATCTGCCTGAAAGTGCCGGGAGAACATAATGTTTATAACGCCATGGCCGCAGCCGCCCTGGCAGATTCGCTGTCCATTGACAGCGCTTCCACCATAGCCGCCCTGGAAAACTTCACCGGCGTCGACCGCCGTTTTGAATACAAGGGAACCATAGGTGGGGTCACAGTGATTGACGATTATTCTCACCATCCCACTGAGATCACCTCCGCCCTGAAAGCCGCCGCCAACCGCCCTCACAATACTCTCTGGTGTGTATTCCAGCCCCATACCTACACCAGAACCAAAGCCTTTCTAAAAGAATTCGCCAAAGCTCTCACTCTGGCAGACAGAGTGGTTTTGGCGGACATTTACGCCGCAAGAGAAACCGATACCCTGGGAATCAGCTCCGAAACTCTGCGCGACGAAATCCGGGCCCTTGGGCATGAATGTGAATATTTTTCCACTTTTGATGAGATTGAAAAATATTTACTGGAAAATTGCATAAACGGTGATCTGTTGATAACTATGGGGGCCGGAGATGTGGTAAAAATCGGCGAGGAACTGCTGGGCGCCTGAATTATCCACAATATCCACAGAAAGGAAAAATTTTTTCACATTTTCTGACTGTGGATATCCAGGTATAAAACACCTATGGAAATACCCCTTCGGCAGGATTATCCACATTTTCCACTTTTTACACATTTTTGCCCCCGGCCAAAAGCTCGAAATCTTTCGGGATTTTGCCTATTTCTTTTTGAAATCCCTTGTGCTATACTCATCACTGTAATCCCCGCTGACGCGCCTTACAGTGCCGTAAAGGGGAACTTCAGACCTGTAACAGTATCATAAATCATCCAGCCAGGGGGGGACATCCAATGCCGCGTTTGACAATTTACAAAAATAACCATACGGAATCCACTGTTATATCCAATCTGTTCATCGACAATTATATGGCGGAGGCAAACGATGCCCAGATAAAGGTTTACCTTTATTTGCTCCGCATGATGGATGCCGGCAGACCTACAAGTGTATCCGACATGGCGGACAGATTTAACTACACAGAAAAGGATGTGCTGCGGGCACTGTCTTTTTGGGAGAAACGCAGGCTTTTGGATTTGGACTATGACGACATTCATAACCTGGTGGGCATCCACATTCGGGAATTGTCAGCCAATACCCCTGACGAGATGCCGAAAACCCATCAGTCAGCATCCTGTTTTATCCCTTCCCCGGCAGAGAAAACGGCGTCTGTGCCGTCGGCTACCATAACCGACATCACATACCCAAAAGTAGTCACTCCTTTTGCCATACCCTGTGGGGATGACAAGACCGTCGCTTTCTCCTATGAGAAACCTTCCTACTCGGCGGACAGACTTCAGGAGTTTAAGAACCGGCAGGACACCGCACAGCTTCTGTTCATTGCGGAGTCCTACATCGGAAGACCTCTGACCGCTTCGGAGATGAAAACCATACTCTATTTTATAGATGTGCTCCACTTCTCCGACGACCTCATCGACTACTTAATCCAGTACTGTGTGGACAGAGGCAAGAAAGATTTCAAGTACATTGAGAAGGTTGCCGTAAGCTGGGCCGAACAGAATATCACCACGCCAAAACAAGCCCAGAAATCCGCCTCACGGTACGACAAAAATGTCTATGCCATCATGAACGGCCTGGGAAAAAACGCTTCTCCCACCGCCAAAGAAATGGAATACATCACCCGTTGGATAAAGGAATACAACTTTTCCACGGATATTATCATTGAGGCCTGTGAACGCACCGTTCTGGCTACGGACAAGCATCGTTTTGAGTATGCGGAAAGCATCCTGAACAATTGGAAACGCCAGAATGTACAGCACAAATCAGACATACTCAAAATAGATGATATGTACCAGCAACGGAAAAAAGCTGCGGGAACCACTGCTCAGAAACCGGCTTCCAACCGCTTTAATCAGTTTCCTCAGAACCAGTATGATTTTGATGCGCTGGAACAGGAATTGCTCAGCAATTAACCCTTTACACCGTGGTTTCCTATGTCACAGGAGAGGCCGGAAAGCATCCGGCAGGAGAATAGCAACATGGCACTGAACAACCTTCAATACGAAACTATTATGAAAGGCTATGAACATCTCCGTCACACCAATCACAGACGGGCTGAGGCACGCATGGAAGAAGTCTGTAAGGCGATTCCCGGCTTTCGTGAACTGGCTGCTTCCGTCAGCACATTTTCCGCCGCCAGCGCCCGGGAAATACTGGACGGAGACGAAAATGCTCTTCCCAGACTGCGGGCAAAGCTGGCTGAAATCGCTTCCGACCGGAAGCAGCTTCTGACCCAATATGGTTTTCCTCCCGATTACCTGAACCCCATATATGGTTGTCCTGACTGCCAGGATACGGGGTATATCACGGAGGAAAGTGGTATAAAAAAGAAGTGCCATTGTTTCCGTCAGCAGGAAATCTCCATCTTGTATGCTCAATCCAATATTCAGGACATGATTGAATCAGAAAATTTTTCCAATCTTTCCTATGATTATTATCAGGAGGAAGACCTTCGCCATTTTGAAACAGCTGTTCAATTATGCAGAAATTTTATACATAACTTTCAAAGGGATTGCCAAAACCTCTTTTTTTACGGCACCGTAGGAACGGGGAAAAGTTTTCTCTCAGGCTGTATAGCGAAAGAACTGCTGGAACAGGGCAACTCCGTGATATATTTCAGCGCCTCGAACCTGTTTGAATTACTGGCACATTACTCTTTTGACGCAAAATCCAAAGAAGACCTGCATGGTATATACGATGATATATATGGCTGTGACCTGCTTATTATTGATGACCTGGGCACGGAACTCACCAACAGTTTTGTGACCTCACAGCTGTTTTCCTGCCTTAACGAGCGAAATCTCCGTGGAAAGGCAATTATTATTTCCACCAATCTCAGTCTTGCAGAACTCCGAGACCGGTATTCGGATCGCATTTTCTCCCGAATCACCAGCGGATTTCATCTATGCAAGCTTACGGGACCGGACATTCGCATCTTAAAAAAGAGACGGGCAAACTCTGTATAAGACGCATTCCGCCAAAAAAGTTACCAGGAACATACACCACCAAATACGAAAAGAAAGAGGATACTTTCATGGGCAACCGCGAAGAAAAAAGAAATCTGGAAACCATCCCTGTGGGCTCGTTGGGAATGATAGCCTTGGAAGGCTGTAAGCCACTTGGAGAACAGATTGATCGTTATCTGGTCAAATGGCGAGCTGAACGGGAGAGCGAACACAAAGAGTCCCTGGCATTTGCCGGATATCAGAGAGACAGTTATCTTCTGAAATCCGCCGTACCCCGCTTCGGTTCCGGTGAGGCAAAGGGTATGATCCTTCAGTCTGTCCGTGGTACAGATCTATATCTTCTGGTTGATGTATGCAATTATTCATTAACCTATTCCCTGTGCGGTCATGAAAATCATATGTCGCCCGATGACCACTACCAGGATTTGAAACGGGTCATTGCGGCCGTGGGCGGCAAGGCCAGACGCATTACCGTTATCATGCCCTTTCTCTATGAAAGCCGGCAGCATAAGAGAACCGCGCGGGAATCCCTTGACTGCGCCCTGGCATTGCAGGAACTGGTGCAGATGGGTGTGGATAACATTATTACTTTTGACGCCCATGACCCCAGAGTGCAGAACGCCATTCCACTGCACGGCTTTGAGACCGTACAGCCCGCCTATCAATTTATTAAAGGGCTGCTGCTCCATGTGAAGAATCTGAAATTGGATTCCGGTCACATGATGGTCATCAGCCCTGATGAAGGCGGTATGACCCGTGCCATATACATTGCCAATGTATTGGGATTGGATATGGGCATGTTCTATAAAAGGCGTGACTACACAAAAGTTGTAAACGGAAGAAATCCCATTGTGGCACATGAATTTCTGGGAACCAGTGTGGAAGGAAAGGACATGATTATCATAGACGATATGATATCTTCCGGAGAAAGTGTACTTGAGGTTGCAGCCGCCTTAAAAGAAAGAAAAGCCAATCAGATTTTCGTCTTCTCTACTTTTGGACTGTTTACCAGCGGCCTGGACAGATTCGACAAGGCATATGAGAATGGAATTATCTCAAAAGTCCTTACCACGAACCTCATCTATCAGACACCGGAACTGCTGCAAAGGGAATGGTATATCAACTGTGACATGAGTAAGTATATCGCTTACATTATTGATACTCTCAATCACGATTCCTCTATCAGCGACCTCTTAAACCCCAACGAGAGAATACAAAGTATCGTGGGAAGATATAAAAACGGCGAATTGTAAGATGGAATCCAATCAAACCAGGCATAACAGGGAATCGCATCCACTGTGAATGAAATCAGAAAAGCAAATGTAAACCACTATAATATATGGTTGACATTTGCTTTTTTTCATAGTATAGTATTGTAAACCATATTAATTATTGGTTTACAATTTGTGTGGTAAGAATGTCATTTATGTCTGAGCCTCTTGCCACAAACCGTTACACGCAAAAAACAGCACAGAAATGGAGATGCACATGAACAACACAAACACCACCACGCCAAAACCAATTCTTGAAGTAAAGCAGCTGGCATTGACAGGTTTAATGTCGGCAGTAATCTGTATCTTGGGGCCTATTTCAATGAATATTCCCATCAGTCCTGTTCCTGTATCCCTTGGATTGCTGGCAATTTACTTTGTATTGTCCGTATTGGGAATGAAGTTGGGGACTCTCAGTGTCGCCATTTATATTCTCCTGGGGCTGGTGGGCCTTCCTGTCTTCACTGGTTTTACCGGAGGTCCAGGCAAACTTTTCGGCCCTACCGGCGGCTATATTGTGGGTTATATTTTTATGGCTCTCATATGCGGTTTCTTTCTGGACAAATGGGGCAGCAATCTGCCTGTCAGTTTTCTGGGAATGCTCCTTGGAACCGCAGTCTGCTATTTATTCGGCACTGTATGGCTGGCATTCCAGAGTTCATATACATTTCCTCAAGCGCTGGCTGCCGGTGTTCTCCCCTATATCCCTTTGGATCTGGTGAAGCTGGTCATCGCCATGATTGCGGGCCGTGGGCTGCGGGCACGCCTGAAAAGGGCCGGACTTATCTAATATACTTAAAAAATCCATCTGTGAAAGCCCAGGGCTTGGCACAGATGGATTTTTTGACTCATTCTGTATCATACAGCGTCACAATATTTTCCTGTTCATCGTACATCACAATTTCACTGCAATCTACCGGAAGCACCATGGCAAAAGGTTTCTGGCAATCCACCTGAATGGTTTCTTCCTTCCCCTCGTTTTCTATCACAATCTTGCAGACCTTGTCCTGGTTCAGAGACATAAGCACAATCCCCTTATCTTCAAAGACAATCCCTTTTACTTTTTCTGTTTTTTGAATGTCAGAACCTCCCTGGGTATAAAAATATCCGTAGGATAAGCCCTCTCTGGTCAAATAGATGGCATATTTGCTCTCCTGTCCGTCCTGGTCATAAAAAAGCATGGCAGAAATATCTTTGTTTACTGCCTGCGCAACCTCCCAACCGCTTTCAACCTTCAATTTCTCTCTGGCATCCTGTTCCAGCCTGGTCTCTGCCACTCCTAAGATATCCGCCTTCCAGACAATCAAAAACGCAAGCAAAATAATCAACACAATTCCCGCTAACATGGGGATTTTCTCACTTTTCACACTCTCAGCCTCCTGATGTATATTTATAATAGGATAACCTTTCGACGGCATCCTACTTCAAATATAAGTATTTTACCATATTTTTCCTGTTTCGTCCAGATATAGATAAAATGGTCAGCGATTTTGCGTTATTGTCAGGGAGAGTTTAGCGCCGACGGTGGCTAAAGAGACAGCAGGCGGGGCATAAAGAGAGGTGGTTACAGATACCTGGTTGGGCACAATTTGAGGTCAGCAAATTATCTTTAACCGCATTTGTATTTGTGATAGAATAGTGCCATTGAACAATTTCTATGAGCAAAAATCGGACTGACGGCAGAAAAACAGCAGTCGCAACGAATAGTTGCCGTATAGTTGCCCGTAATTTCCATATAGTTAGTAGAACGCAACTGGATAAATTGGTATAATATCTCTATCAAAATCAGGTGGTGTCAAATGGGATATGAAAAAACAGCAACGGACCCACCAAGCCCCGGGAGGAATTACTGACGCGCCTGGGGCAGGAAATTCTCCCAGATTCAGGGGGCTTGGGAGGCAAGTTGCGGAACTAAATTGGGAATAGTCCAGCTGAGAAATGTCAAGAGGTTATTTAAAAACAGTCTCGGAACTAAGGCGCAATGTGTCTTTCAGACACAGAGAAGGGTTTTCAGACGCAAAAGCGGCTG
>CAJUGT010000026.1:0-25249 GCA_910586435.1 uncultured Acetatifactor sp.
TTTCTTTCAGTAAATCAATTGCTTCTCTTCTTAAATCTGTCACTTTCAGCTTCGGGTTTTAAAAGTAATTGTACGAAGAAAATCTTTACTTAACATATCCCACCCGAAAAATTGCTCATCACTATCTCTTAATTTTACAAGTTCCATATTCCATTATCTCCTTATCAGCAATAACAGGAATCCCATTGCCTTCTTCAGCAATGGGATTCCTGTAACAAAATATTGTTTTCTTCCTGGCCGTAAAGGGACACTTGGGCAGCTGTCACTCTTCTTCCCCGGCCTCTGCCTCTTTTTCCGCTGTAATAATAGCAAAGGCAATATTGGTCGCATGATCCGCCACACGCTCAAGTCCTGAGACAATATCGGAGAATACCATACCCGCCTCCGGAGTACACTCTCTGTTTGCCAGGCGCTGTACATGGTTTTTCTGCATCTCTTTTTCCTTGGCATCCACCTTATTTTCCAGGTCAATGACATCCTTCATATGGCTCTCATCGCCGGTTGCGAACATATTCACAGAATATTGAATCAGCGTATTCACCATATCCAGCATTTCTCCAAGCTCCTTCTGCGCTTCCTTTCCAAAGGCAAACCCCGAATTCTTGCGTTCCACAGCGGCATCCACCACATTCTCCGCATGGTCTCCAATTCGCTCTATATCATTCGCCACATGGAACAGCGCCCCCAGACTCTTCAAATCCTCTATGGGAAGAGTTGACTGGTTTATTTTCACCAGATAATCCGTAATCGCATGGTTCAGGAAGTCAATATTTCTCTCCACATTGTATACTTCCTTAATATCTTCCTCATCCAAGGTAATCAGCGCATTCATGGCCCGGTTTAAATTCTCGCTCGCAAGGGACGCCATGCGATCCAGTTCTTTGATTACTTCCACCACGGCGGTTGCAGGGTTAAAAACCACCTTGTCCCCGATATATTTCAGCTGATAACTTTCACGATAATTTACCTTCCTGTCCTCTCCCCGTACACAGGCACAGGATAACTTGACAATCCAGCCTGAAAATGGAAAGAGAATAATCACCTGGAATATCTTGATAATGGTATGGGCATTTGCCACAAAGCGACCTTTATCCGCCGACACAGCCCAAATCAGGTTCATCACGGGCCCCTCTGCCACAAAGAGAATGACATACAAAATAGCCGTACCAATCACATTAAACCAAAAGTGAATCAGCGCCGCTCTCTTGGCATCTTTTTTTCCCGCCATGGAGGCCAGAAGCGCTGTGGCACAGGCACCGATATTACAGCCCAGGATTATGTATAACGCCACGGAGAGAGCGAGCAAATCCTGACTGGCAAGCAACAGCACAATGCTGACCGTCACGGAAGAACTCTGTATAATCGTAGTCAAAAATAACCCCACCAGCGTGGCCATAAAAGGATTCTTCAGCGACGCAAGCAGATTTACCACTTCCGGAACTTCCTTCATACCCGCCATAGAACTTGACATGGTGCTGAGTCCCAAAAACAATACTCCGAATCCTATGATAATTTCAGCAAACTTCTTAATCTGATCATTTCCGCAAAACATGACAACCAACACACCCACCAACAGGATTAAGGGCGCGTAAGCCGATAGATTAAAAGACACCAACTGAGAAGTGATTGTTGTACCGATATTGGCACCAAAGATAACTCCAGCCGCCTGATACAGATTCATCAGGCCCGCATTGACAAAGCTCACCACCATGGCCGTACATGCTGAGGATGATTGAATAATTCCGGTAAATACAATTCCCACCACCATCCCGGTAAAACGGTTCGTGGTAAAAATCTCAAGAATATGCCGCAGTTTGGCCCCTGCGACCTTCTCAATAGAATCACTCATCACCCGCATACCAAACAAAAAAAGCCCCAGCCCGCCCGCCATTGACAAAATTATACTTGTACTCATTTGATTATTCCCTTCAGTAGATGTTATAGGCATTACTATTTCATACTGCTTACAATTTTACGGGAAAAGACAAAATATTACAAGAGATTTTTAAATTTATATAAATTCGGCAGTTTTTTCAGGACACTGTCTTCCTTCATTTCCAATACGAATATCTTCCTCAAGCTGCCTTCGCAGCTCTTCTAAGTTCTCAAACCTCCGCTCCGGTCTGTGAAAGGTACACAGATAGACTTCAACATATTCTCCGTATATTTCTTCCTCAAAATCATAGAGGTATGTCTCCACCCACACTGCCTGACTGTCCGAAACCGTGGGCCTGCACCCCACATTACTCACAGCACGGTATACCTTTCCCCTACAATGCACTCTGGAAAAATATACTCCTTTGGGAGGCAGAAGTTTATGGGGTCCGGGCAATATATTTATGGTCGGAAATCCTATGGTCCTTCCAATCTGATTCCCCTCCTCCACTTTACCCGCCATCATATAGGGCATTCCCAAAAGGCGCTGCACCATGGCCATATCCCCTTCTTCCACTTTACTTCTCACCAATGTGGAGCTGACTTCCTGCCCGCTCAGACACACTTTGTCAATGGTCACGAAATCAAATCCCAGCCCTGGCCCCAGCCTCCGAAGCAGCGACGCGTCCCCCGCCCCATCCGCGCCAAAAGACAAGTCACTCCCCGCAGCCAGAAATTTAATATTCATTCGTTTTACCAGTATTTCATAGACAAAAGTTTTGGGCGGCATTGCCGCAGTCTCTCTGTCCAGCGGAAATTCTATGAGAATGTCCACTCCCATTCGCTCAAATAAAATCCTCTTCTCCTCTTTGGTATTTAAAGCATATGACCCAGGATTTTCTCCGTCTTTCCCCTTATTGTTGCCAAAGAATACCGCCGGGGAGGGATCAAAGGTAAACACGCAGGCAGCCATACCTTCTTTTTTGCGCATAAATATTTCTTCCAGAAGCCTTCTGTGTCCGATATGAATCCCGTCAAACTTGCCTATGGCCGCCGCCGTCTCCCTTTGCAGATAAAATTGTGTCGTATTTGCAATAATTTCCACCCCGGACTCCCTTCTTCCACTGGACACCGCCTGCTGCCTTCCGGCGGCACAATCATTTTCTAAAGCGGCAGATACATCTTCTTACAGCGGTAAAAACATTTTGACAGGTATATAGCACTCCCGCCTGGATTCAAAGGCGTAAATCCCGGCAAATGCTTCATTGGCTCCATACACCCTTATCCATTCTCCCGGGGAATAAACTCTTTTTTCTTCCGTCTGTTCTGTTCTGAGCACATTGCCATTCTTCAGTAGATTCAAAAATTCAGCAGATACATGCATCGCCGGACATTTTCCAAATACACTGTCCACAGGCAGCACCGCATCCGCCAGTCTTCCTTCCTCTTTCATCCCCTGCAACTGTTCCAGCGTGACTGCGTCTTCCAGGCAAAACTCTCCTACCCTGGTGCGTTTCAGATGTGCCATAGTGCCGCCGCACCCCAGTTTTTGCCCTATGTCCGCACAAAGTGTCCTGATATATGTGCCTTTTGAACAGCTCACGGAAAACACTACTGCCGGAAGTCTGAATTCCAATATCTCCAGCTTGTGAATTACCACCGGACGAGCTTTGCGTTCCACTTCCAGACCCGCCCGGGCCAGTTCGTATAATTTCTTCCCATTTACTTTTAAAGCCGAATACATGGGAGGCACTTGCGCATATTCTCCAACAAAAGAATCACATGCCCTTCGGACCTCCTCTTCTGTCACCTCCACAGGACGCTCCGCAAGCACCTTGCCCGTGGTGTCCTGCGTGTCAGTTTCCATCCCCAGCAAAAGTTCCGCCACATATTCTTTGTCCCTGTCCGCAAGCATGTCACAGAGTTTTGTCCCACTGCCCAGACACACAGGCAGAACCCCTGTTGCTTCCGGGTCAAGGGTTCCCGTATGACCGATTTTCTTCTGTCCGCAGATTCCCCGCATTTTCGCCACCACATCATGGGAAGTATAACCTGCTTCTTTTTGGATTACAATAATACCATTTATCATGATTTTAACAGTTCCTGTTCGATATGTAGTGACAGATTGTTAATACAGTCGTGAAAAGTACCTTTCATGGTACATCCTGCCGCCCTGGCATGACCTCCTCCTCCGAAAAAAGAAGCAATCGCCGCCACATTCACCCTCTCGCCTGATCGCAGACTTACCCTGTATTCCAGGGTAGCCGTCTGGTACATAAAAACCGCGCATTCCACGCCCTTAATATTGCGCAGCTGATTCACAATCCCATCCAAATCCTGAGATTCCACATTATAAAAGTCCATGGCCTTCTTATCCAGCACACTGACAATACACTGCCCGTCCAGGAACCGAATGCTCTCCATCAATGCTCTCCCCATTACCTGGGCCTGTAAATAGGTCTTCTGATAAAAGGTTTCCCGAATCATTCTCGGAAAGTCAAAACCATAGCGAATCAGCTTTGCGCCCTTTTCCATGGTGGCAGGGCTTGTATTGGAATACTGGAATACACCCGTGTCATGGATGATTCCAATATATATGGCCATGGCAATGTCACGGTCCATCATGCCCTCTTCCATCAGGTCATAGACCAGTTCACTGGAAGATCCTACCTGCGGCTTGATATAACATATCGTGCCGCAGCCAGGGTTACTGATATGATGGTCTATATTGATGGTTTTGACTGCCGCTTTGAAATATTTTTCCGCCTCTCCCAGCCTGTCCGCACCGCAATCCATCACAAAGAAAACATCAAAAGGTTCTTCCTCGGGAAATTCTGAGTCAATCTCATCAAAACCTTTTATCTCATTAAAAATATCCGCAGGCTTCTCCAAAAAAACTCTCACATGAGTCTGGGGCAGGCACTTTTTCAGATATTGCCACAATCCCAGACATGCTCCTACACAGTCGCCGTCCGGCCTGATATGCCCGCTGATGCCGATTCTGCCGGCCTCTTTACATTCTTCCAACAAATTCAACATGAAATTAACCTCATTCCTGCCCACAGGGCTTTTTCGGAGATGATTCACATCACCCGTGAACTCACATTTCTTCCTCTGGAACAGGCATTTCGCCCGCTCCGACATTTTGATTATCCTGCGCAATAACCTCGTCAATTTTATGGGACATCGTAACCCCATATTCAATGGATTGATCCATAATAAAAGTAATCTCCGGCGTATTGCGAAGGTTTATGGTTCTTGCCAGTTGTCTTTTGATAAAACCACTGGCACTCTTCAATCCTTCCAAAGTGGAATTTTTAGCATCCTCATCTCCAAGCACGCTGATCCAAGCCTTACAGCTCTTTAAATCCGGCGCAACTTCCACTGCCACAACACTGGTCAGAGGGCTGATCCGGGGGTCTTTGATTCCCCCTCGGATGGTCTCTGCAAGCACTCTCTGCACTTCTCCGTTGATACGGGTATTTTTTACACTGTTTTTTCTCATAATTCTCCTATTTAAGGTTGGCGTGCTTCCAATACTGCTATCTGGGAACTTCTACCATAATGTAGGCTTCCACCATATCCAGTTCCTGTATCTGATCAAACCCTTCAAATACAAGACCACATTCAAAGCCTTCTTTTACTTCCTTCACATCATCTTTAAATCTCTTCAGGGACGCAAGCGCGCCTTCGTAAATCTGTGTTCCTTCCCTGCTGATACGAATCTTGCATCCTCTCTGCAAAATGCCGTCCATCACATAGGAACCTGCAATATTTCCGATCTGTGAGGCCTTAAATATCTGTCTTACTTCCGCATGTCCTATTATCTTCTCTTCAAACACAGGATCCAACATGCCCTTCATGGCGGCCTCTACATCCTCAATGGCCTGATAAATCACTCTATACAGCCTTACGTCCACGCCTTCCCGCTCTGCGGTGGCCTTTGCGGTGGCATCCGGTCTCACATTAAATCCAATGATAATCGCATTGGACGCGCTGGCCAGCGTCACATCTGACTCGTTGATGGCGCCCACACCGCCATGGATGCATTTCACCACAACCTCTTCGTTGGTCAGTTTCAGCAATGACTGCTTCACCGCTTCCACACTGCCCTGCACATCCGCTTTCACAATCAGATTCAGTTCCTTCAGATTGCCTTCCTGAATCTGTGAGAACAGATCATCCAAGGACATTTTACTCTTGGTATCCTCAAGCATCTTCTCTTTATTTTGAGCCAGATAGGTCTCTGCGTAAGATCTTGCGGTCTTGTCGTTTTCATGGGCCAAAAATACTTCTCCCGCGCTGGGAACATCCGACAATCCCAATATCTCCACAGGCATGGAAGGGGTTGCTTCCTTTACTCTCCTTCCCTTGTCGTCAATCATGGCCCTGACTTTGCCATGACATGCTCCCGCAGAGATAAAGTCCCCTACATGCAGTGTACCTTTTTGAACGAGAACCGTTGCCACAGGACCACGTCCCTTGTCAAGTTCCGCCTCAATTACAAGCCCACGGGCACGCCTGTCGGGATTGGCCTTTAATTCCAGAATATCCGCAGTCAGCAGAATGGTCTCCAACAGATTCTCAATACCCTCACCGGATTTTGCGGATACGGGAACAAATTCCGTATTCCCGCCCCAATCGGTGGCAACCAATTCATATTCTGTAAGTTCCTGTTTTACACGATCAATGTTGGCAGAGGGTTTGTCAATTTTATTTACCGCCACCACAATTTCGATTCCCGCCGCCTTTGCATGGCTGATTGCCTCTACCGTCTGCGGCATGACGCCATCATCCGCCGCAACCACCAGAATAGCAATATCCGTGGAATTGGCGCCTCGCATACGCATGGCGGTAAACGCCTCATGTCCCGGTGTGTCAAGGAATGTAATCTTCCTTCCGTCCACAGTTACAGTATACGCACCGATATGCTGTGTAATACCTCCCGCTTCTCTGTCCGTAACGTTTGTCTTCCTTATGGCATCCAACAGGGAAGTTTTCCCATGATCCACATGGCCCATGACACAGATGACAGGGGGTCTCCCCACAAGCACTGCCGTATCTTCGTCCTCTTCTTTGAGCAGTTCCTCAATTACATCAACCTTGACTTCCCTTTCGCAGAGAATTTCATATTCCATGGCAATGTTTTCTGCGTCTTCATAAGAAATCTCCTGGTTCACAGTTACAATTTTGCCTTCCAGGAACAGTTTCTTAATAATGGCCGCCGGCTGCATTTTCATTTTGTCTGCCAGGTCTTTGATTGTAATTTTTTCCGGCAGGGTGATTACCTTAATCACCTCTTCCACCACTTCTTCTTTTTTCTTCTCCGGCTTAATAAATCTGCCCGGCTTATTCTTCAGAGTATCCTCTTCCTCGTAAATGTGATCTTTCCGGGAGCGTTTATCCTTTTCCTGGCTGTTTGCGCGCCTCTTGTCTTCCTCACGCTTCTTTTCCATGTCCTTTGCGGGCGCTTCTCCCACAAATCCCTTGCCCGATTTATTATCTCTGTATCCGGCTCCCTGTCCGCCATTGCCTCGGCCATCGCGTGAACCACCGCTGAAATTACGTCCGCCGCCCGGAGCAGCGCCCTGACCACGGCGATCATTTTGGTTATTCTCAGAACCAGGCCTGCCACTTCTCTGATATCCATTTTGCCTGTCGCCCTGGTATCTGTTATTTTGGCCGCTGCCTCCTCTTGACTGACCGCCCTGCCTGTTTCCCTGGCCGCCATAGTTTCCCTGCCCTCTGTTATCTCTATTTTCTCTGTTGTTATCTCTGTTGTCTCTGTTATTGTCTCTGCCGTCTCTGTTGTTCCTGTTATCCCTGCCGGTTCTATTGTCCCTATTGTCTCTGTTGTCCCTGTTTCCTCCGCCATCCCTGTTCGTTCTGTTTCTGTTATCCTGAGAATTTTGAGGATGGTTTTCCCTGACAGTCTTCTCCTGCGTATTTCCCGTATTCTGAGCGGCATCATTACGCATTGTCTGCTGACGCTCATTCTGCCGTGAAGGCTGCGCCTTTTGTTCCGCTTCACGCACCGGCGTCTGTTCAGGCACATTTTCTGCCGGACGGGTTTCCGTGCGTTCAGGGCGGGTTTTTACAGGAGGTTTCGGAGGCACCATCTGCACCGCAGGCGTGGGAGACGGAGGGGTCAACGGCTTGATTGGTCTGACCGGAGCCTGTGCCTGCGTCTTTCGTCCGCCGCGATTATTCTGGGACTTATTCTGATTCTGAGGCCTGGTCTGATTCTGGGATTTGGCCTGGTTCTGTCCCTGATTCTGCCCCTGATTTTGCCCTTGGTTCTGTCCTCCCTGCGTCCTGTTCTTATTCTGTCCTGACTGAGTTCTGTTATTCCCTCCCTGATTCGGACGTTCGGAATTCTGAGGATTGTTGATAATTATAATTTTTTTCTTCTTTGGGGTCTCGCCTTCCTGTGGTTTCCCCTGTTTTGCCGCATCCTTCATTGGTTTGGCAGACTTCGTTGTTTCTTCTTTCACTGATTTTTTTGTCTCTTCTTTTACCGTTTCTTTCACAGACTTTATTTCTTCCTTTTCCTTTGCTCTTTCCTTATCTTTTATGGGCTTTGATTCTTCACTGCCCTTTGCTGACTCTTTTACAGACTTTGATTCTTCGCTGCCTTTGGTTGGCTCCTTTGCAGGCTTTGATTCTTCGCTGCCTTTTGCCGGCTCCTTTACAGGCTTCGATTCTTCACTGCCTTTGGTGGACTCCTTTGCAGGCTTCGATTCTTCACTGCCTTTGGTGGACTCCTTTACAGGCTTTGATTCTTCCTTTTTGTTCACCGTTTCCTTTCCAGGTTTCTCACCTGCTCCCACACCCTGTACTGACTTGCCAAAGGTTCTGCGCACCAGTCCGGCAGCCTCTTCATCGACAGAACTCTGTGCGGCTTTCGCTTCAATTCCCTGTTTTTGCAAAAAGCTAACGACATCTTTACTTTGCATCGCTAACTCCTTAGCGAGTTCATGTACTTTTATTTTCGCCATGCCTTCCTCCATTTCTGCCATAAACGGCGCTTTACTCCTTTTCCAGTTGTTTGATGATCGCATCCGCTAATCCCGCATCGCATACGCCTAACGATGACCGCAAATCTTTTCCGATAGCCTGGCCAAGTTCCTGCATGGTTCCGAAGCATATCACCGGAACCTTATAAAAAGAACATTTATCGGTAAATAACTTCCTGGTACGATCCGACGCGTCCTCTGCAATGATTACCAGCATGGCGGAACCTTTTTTGACTGCCTCCAGGGTTTGAAATTCGCCACTGAGCAGATTACGTCCTTTCATCGCAATTCCCAAAAGGGATAACACTTTATTTTGCCTCAATATTTTCAAACTCCTTCTCCAAAGTATCATACAGCTCACTTGGAATACTCATTTTAAAGGAGCGCTCCAGACCCTTGTTCTTTCTGGCTTTGAACAGACATTCTCTGCTCTTACATACATATGCGCCTCTTCCGTTCTTCTTTCCTGTTACATCCAAACATATCTCTGTTTCAGATGTCTTAAGGACCCGCATCATATCCCGCTTTCCCTTCATCTCGCCACAGCCCACACATTGTCTCAAAGGAACTTTTTTTGCCATTTAATCTTCTACCCCTCATATCCTGCCCTGTCTCCGTAGTCGTCATCTATTTCCTCACCATCTAAGGCACCGACTTCCACGTTGTCTCCGTACTCCTCATAGGCCCCTTCGCTTTCTCTTTCTCCGTCACTCTCGTACTCCCCGTCGCCTTCTCTTTCTCCGTAATTCACGTACTCCCCGTCTGCTTCCGTTTCTCCATCACTCTCGTACTCCCCGTCGCCTTCTCTTTCTCCGTCACTCTCGTACTCCCCGTCGCCTTCTCTCTCTCCATATTCATAGAACGCGCCTTCTTCCTCCTGGTCATCATAACCTTCGTATTCCTCATCCTCGCCATAATCTTCTTCCAGATAATCCTCATAGCGAAAGCCCGGCGCATCCTTTGCCTGTGTCTCGGATTTAATATCAATCTTATAGTTGGTCAGCCTGGCCGCAAGTCTGGCATTCTGCCCCTCCTTGCCAATGGCCAGAGAGAGTTGATAGTCCGGAACCACAACCTTTGCTGTCTTCTCATCCGGGTCTGCAAACACAGCCACTATTTTTGCGGGAGAAAGCGCGTTTTGAATCAAATTTCCCGGATTTTCATCCCAATTTACTATGTCTATTTTTTCTCCCCGCAGTTCCTCCACAATGGCGTTCACCCTTGCTCCGTTCATCCCCACACAGGCACCTACCGCATCCACATTAGGGTTATTACTCCAAACCGCAATCTTGGTACGGCTGCCCGCTTCCCTGGCAATACTCTTAATCTCCACTGTCCCGTCCCTGATTTCCGTCACTTCTGATTCAAACAACCGCTTCACCAGCTCCGGATGTGTCCGGCTCACATTGATTCTGGGACCTTTGGGTGTATTTTTCACTTCCAGGATGTACACTTTAATACGCTCCGTGGGCCTGAACACCTCGCCTTTCACCTGTTCGGCTTCATTGAGCATGGCGTCCGCTTTCCCAAGATTAATGCTGATATTCTTCCCTATATACCTCTGCACAACTCCCGTTATCACGTCCTTCTCTTTCTCGAAATATTGATTGTAAATCACACTTCTCTCTTCCTCACGGATTTTCTGCAGAATTACATTTTTCGCGTTCTGGGTGGCGATACGGCCAAATTCTTTGGACTTAATCTCTACATGAAGCATATCTCCCGTCTGGGCTCTGGCGGAAATTTCCCTTGCATCGTCCAGGGAGATTTGCAGACAGTTATCTTCCACATCATCTGCGGTGGGCACAACTTCTTTCTCCGCATATACCAGAAAATCGCAAGTTTCCCTGTCAATTTCAACTCGCACATTGTCCGCTTTGCCAAAATGGTTCTTACATGCGGTCAGCAGTGAGTTTTCAATGGCCTCAAATAAGGTTTCCTTGCTGATTTCTTTCTCCCTTTCCAAAATGTCAAGTGCTTCCATCAATTCCTTGTTCATCATTTCCTCCATTCCCGGCTCCGCGCCTGATTCACACAACACAATCGAAAGTCAAAAGCCACCCATTATGGCCTTCCATAAAAAGCGGCATTTAAAAGTCAAGCGCAAGACGAATCACGGCAATATCCGTGCGCTTAAAATTCCTTTGCGTATCCCCCTCTAATATCGTAATCCTATCCGCATCAAAACTTTCCAGTACCCCGGCAAACTCTTTCTGCTGCTCCACGGGCTTGAAAAGCTTAACTTCCACTTCCTGTCCAATGCTCGCCTCAAGATGCCTGTCTTTTTTCAAGGCACGTCCCAGGCCCGGGCTGCTCACTTCCAGGATATAGGCATCGGGAATAAAATCTTCTCTGTCCAGCTCCTCAGACAACGCACGGCTCACATTCTCACAATCCTGAATGTTCACACCGCCCGGTTTATCAATATAGGCACGCAGATAATATTCGCTGCCTTCCTTTACATATTCCACATCGTATATGGACACACCATTTGCATCCGCCACAGGCATTAATAACTTCTCTGTCTTTACTTCATATTCTTCTCTGCGGGACATATTCTGCCTCCTGATTTTAATTCCCGCCCGGGGAATTGGTTCTGGTCTCTGTAAATTTCTCCAACATGCAAGTAAGAGTGGCCTTCGGGCCACTCTTACTTGCAACATTACTTATTAGAAAGTATATTCCCATATTGGGGAAATGTCAACACTTTTGTTACCAAAAATAATTATTGTATAATAAGACAAAGCACTCACAAATTTTACTTCGTGGGTGCTTCGTCTTAATAAAAGGGGAATTCATGTATTACTATATACCAAAAACTTATATCTGTCAACACTTTTTTTGAATTTCTTTTAAAATCTTTCAAAATCGACCAAAAACCGCATAAAAACCCCTTTTTATGCCGGGCATGGAATACCGAGTGTTCATTGAAACTCCTGATACATCTGGCTTGACATAATTTTGGTACTTCCCTGATACTTATTACTGTTATAGGTATCGTATTCTCCCAATACATCATGATAAAATATCTGACAAATCTTCATACCGGGATAAATTCTGACTCTCTTAACACATGTCAGCTGCAATGTCCAATAACCGCAAAATCCAATATCCCCAAAACCGGAAGTAATATGCACCGTTATCCCAAGCCTTCCCACAGAAGAACGCCCTAATATCATGGGAACCAATCCGTATGTTTCCGTGTATTCCAATGTCCGGGCCAGATAGAGCTGTCCCGGTTCCAGCAAAAGCCCCTCGTCAGGAATGATAATTGCTTCCGTTTCGTTTTTTTCCTTCACATCCAGTACATCATTCTTATATACCAGTAATTCATTATGTAACCTGAGATTATAACTGTTTGGATTTAATTGTTCCCCGGTATAAGGTTCAATAATTATATCGCCGCCAAGTCTTTTCTCTATCTCCTTACCTGTCAATATCATCTGTCTTTCCTCCATTGTACATTCCAGTTCTATTGCTGTTTTTCATATGCCACCTGACACTGTCACACTCTGTTATGATTCCCTCATGACCAAGACGTATCTAAATACGCAGAAATTTATCTTCTGATTCCCGGCAGTTGAGGCTGCTATATGTTTGTATGAACTTGTAGCTTTTCTATCTCTTCAAGAGACAGACCTGATATACTTACAATCTCTTCCAGAGCATATTTTCCTGCCGCTATCATCCTTCTGGCTGTATTGAATGCCTCTTCTTTGATTCCTTCTTTTCTTCCTTCTTTTAAAGACTCATTTCTCATATCTTCCATTACTTTACACATCTCACTCACTCCTTTCGGGTTTTCCTTCAGATATCTTGTACGTTCTGCCATCAATTCAAAATTCATGTCATCTGCTCTTGTACAATTAAAATCATGCATCAGTTTGCCCAAATCAGAATTTCCATGGAACTTGCCGTTCACATACAAAATATGCTCCCCATCTTCAAAAGGTTTTCCTGTAGCAAGGTTTATCCTCTCAATTGCATAAATCGGCTCATCCATCCCATAGAAGTCTTTTTCAGTAATAAAAATCACATAAGTATCCGGCAGTTCCTCAAACTCCTGACCGAAACGCAGATTCTCAACATCCATTACACTGGAATGATACCTTGCCCTGTATGGCGCTGCTCCTTTATCCGCTCTCTGTATTTCCAAATCATATTTTTTCCCCTGTAAGTCCGTTCCATACGCATCCAGGCAAATGGAACGTGCTCCTGCCAACCTTTTCAAATCTTTCTGTGTCTCACAACCTGTAATGATTAGGTCCTGTTTACCTGTGATAATGCGCAATACAAATTCAGCCAATGGGATATTGTCTTTAAAAAGGCATCGCATAAAATCGTCATCAATTGGTCTCAACAAGCTCAGACGCATTAAATCTTCCTGATGCTGTTGATTTGACACTGCCATGGCGGTCAACTCCTTTCTATCATCACATATCTGTTACATAATAATTTCTCCTTAACTATATCCTATCATAAATCCCTTCTGTTTTCAATCCATTCACAGTTTGGTGGTCACTGTTCAGCCTGATAGCGCCAAGTAGCTTGCGGGGTTGTTCTATGGCAGCGAAAGAGACGGCGGCCGTGGTGGGAGAATCGCTGCTCGGCCCGGGCAACGCCTCCACCGGACTAATCGCCAACAAAAACTAAGACACAAAAGTACTGTGTCTTAGTTTTTTGTAGGCGTTGGATTCCGTCTCTGGTCTAAGGGCGCCCTCAAGCGCTTTCGCAGCGATTCTCCCATCCCACCCGCCTGTATTACCGCAAGTGATAGTATAAAAGGTCCGGAATCCGCACCAAATGATATACCTGTTGGCACACGTCAAACCAAGTACCTGTTTTGTGAAACTTTCAGAAACACAGGCGCCAGGGATATGGGGTTTGGCGGCAGCGCAAATAAACCGCAAATTTTCTAAACCACTTCATAACCTGCTTTTTCTAATATATCCAAAGCCTTGGAATATACCTCTTTTTTTGTCAGTATATAATCCGTGTTATATGTGGATATGGCAAAAATCCCAATTCCATTGTCTGCCAGCAAAGTGGAAATACGGGAAAGAATCCCTGTGAGCGAAAAATCCAATATCCCCTCTATCCTAAAAGCCCTCCACCCCTTATCGCATTCTATGATATTGTCGGGAACATATTTAGTTGGGCATACAATAGATTTTTCTTCATCCGTCCTGCCAATAAAGCAATAATCCCTTTCAAGATTTACTTGAGAGTAATCCTCAACTTTACCTATTGAAAAATCAAACTCTATTCTCTTAATTTTCACCTTTGCCTCCTTCTGGGAATTCCGCCATACTGCTTTCTCCGATACCACAATTTACATCCGGCGGTCCGGTCATGACAGGAAGGTTGGACGGTTCCTCTATGTACCTGACTTTGATTTCTCCCCTGCGGTATCGTACATCCCCCTTTGTGGTCCAATCCACCTTTCGTTCCCGGTCCCAATAGGAAAGGAATGTGACGCAGTACTCTCCCTGTTCATATCCGTACCCATCCCCGGAATCTTCATACAGCTCAAACTTTCCGTCAGCTCCTGTGTACACCCACAGACAAATATCGCCTCCTTCCATACAGGCAGTGCTTTCTTTTGGCTCCATTGTAGGTAGGATCGCTCCGGCTCTTACAAAAACCGGTATCCTGTCAAGGGACAATTCCACTGCCAGTTCCTGCCCTCCGGAGTACTTTTGATTGGTATGGAAGTCATACCAGTCCGCACCCTCGGGAAGATACACCTTCCACTCCTCTTTTGGAACGTCAACGGGAACACTGTTTTTCAGATAATACATGGGTTCCGTCACCGGGCATATCATAAGCGCAGGCCCAAACATATACTGCTGTGAAATCCCAGCGGCTTTTGTATCTTCCGGAAAGTCGTATAGAAGCGGCCGCATCATAATATTGTCCATTCTCCACACTGCCCCTGCCAGGGAATAAATATATGGCAGCAGTCTGTACCGAAGCAGCGCTCCTTGATACAAGGCGTCAAAAAATGGCTCTCCACGCCTGCCGAATTGCCAGGGCTCCCGCATACAATCCGTACCGTGGCTCCTGAATATGGGAAGGAATACACCAAATTGAAACCACCTTACATATAACTCCCTGTATCCCATGTCCTCTATTCCATCCTCAAAGTCACCATTCCAATACCACTGCTCCCCTTTCTTTACAAAAAAAGCCCCAATGTCCAGAGTCCAATAAGGCAGCCCGCTGACGCAAAATTGCAGCCCTGCCACAATCTGTCTTTTCAAAGTCTCCCAGCTGGCAGAGATATCTCCTGACCATACGATTGCGCCATAGTTCTGACTGCCTGTGTATCCGCTTCTGGTCAGATTTACCACACGCTTTTCTTCCGTTATGCCTCTCTGCCCCTCATATATTCCTTTTGTATGATATAGCCCAAAAGTGTTTGCTTTTTCCAAAGGCATCAATTTTCCCGCTTCTTCCAGAAATTCCTGATACATTTCCCCTGCGGGAGGTTTCTTCCTCCGCTCCCACTCCGGCGTCACCGGTTCACAGGAATCCGTCCACCATGCGTCAATATCATATCGGAATAATCCTCTCTCCACCTGGTTCCAATACATTTTACGTCCATCTTCACCTAACGCATTATAAATATTACTGTCAGAAAGCAATAATCCTGCCTCCTGAAATTCCTTGTAATTCTCACTTTTCAAATCCATCATGGGCCAGACAGACATCATAAAATGTACCCCCAGCCTGTGCAGAGAGCGAACCATTTCCGCAGGGTCCGGAAAACGTTCTTCGTCAAAAGATTTCTGCCCCCACAATCCCTCTTTCCATGACATCCAATCCAAAATGAGCCCATCCACAGGGAAACCAATCGCTCTGAATCTTTCCGCCGTATGGATAATCTCTTCCGCAGTCTCATATCGTTCACGGGACTGCAAATAGCCAAAAATCCATTTGGGCAGCATGGAAGCACATCCTGTGAGCCTGCGAAATCCCCTGACAGTCTCTTCCATGTTTCCCTCAATAAAAAAATAATCCAGGTATTTGTCTGCCTCTGTATACAAATAGGGACCATACTGTGTATCATCAAAAATAACCGGCCCCTGTGTGGAAAGCAGGATTCCATACCCCCTGTCAGATACCAGCATAGGAATCGGCACTTTCAGATTGGCCTGATGAAGATATTGTGTGGTATGCCGCAGGTTCCATATGCCCTCTTCTGCCTGACCCAGCCCATAGAGCGCTTCTTCCCTGTCAAACGCAAAAGAAATCCTGGTGTGATATGACACTGTCTCCCAGGACTTGAACTCTTCTATCTCCTTGCTCTCCTGCGGGGCTTCACGCAAAAGAAGCTTCCCATCCTTTCTTTCATACCTGATGGAGCCGCTCATAGGGTCAACTTTTACCACCAGGGAATCCGTATGTATACATATATCCTGCCCATCTTCCGTATGATTCCATTTCCCGGTACCGTACAGGTCCCCAAACGCCTCTCCCTGCCCTGCCGGAAAGAGACCGTTTTCCGCATAAGAGACACGGATAATGTTGGCCGTCTGGGGCACAATCCTTATGGTACCTGACTCCTGTTCCAGAAATAACGCATCCCCTGTCCGATATACTTTTCTGATTTCTCTTCTTTTTCTCTTCATTACACGCAGCATAATGTTCCCTCCACAAAGTTATCAGCGATAGCCTCTCTGATTGTATATTATAACACACTTATCCAATGATACAATCACATAACTCCATGTTGCGGATTCAGGACTTGCGCCTGTTGAAAACCTGAACCATCAAAAGTATTCCGTCAAAATAAGTGAAAAAGGGTAAGATGGACAGGCAACTGGTCATCGCGTCCTGGGCAGTATCCCGGTATCCCAGACCAGTGCGACCTCCCACCTCGATAAAGGAGGCAAAACGTGAAAACATGACATTAATCTCAGACTGGTACAGTGTCCATGTGTTAATGAGCGTGTTCATGCCCTCGTGGGGTGTTTTGATCTGAAGCTTCCGGCACTTGTCCTCCCAATAGCACTGCATATCCGCAAACGCAAAATCCACCTGTTCCAAATCGCTGAACTTCTCCCGCACCCTGTTCCCCGTCGTCCGATTCCCCTCGCCGAGCATATAGACAAGTCGTACTTCCTGACCCGGTTCCAACATCAGATTCTTTTGCAGGCTGCCGCAGTGATTTCCGCCTTTTTCAAAGGAACCGCTGCATTTCCCTTCTGCTACCGCCGCCGGATTGCTCTCCGTGTGGTAAAGTCCCAGAAATACATCCCGCATACAGTCAAAACCGTCCGGGTCAAAGTTCGCCGTAAAATATTGGTAGCCCTCCGGCTCATAAAACAAATCTTCTTCTATGACACCATTCTCATAAGAACTGCCTGCGCAGTAAAGGCTCATCTGGAAGTTCTGGTTGTCAATGTTGATGGAGTGAAAGGAAAATTCCAGATAGGAGAACACACTGATGTCTCGTGCCTGATCTCCTGTATTTTTAATCCGTACATCCCACAACAGCACATTTTCTCCCCGTGGAATAAACATGGTCTGGGATGCCTCCAATCCTCTGTAACGGCATTCGTAGACCGTATAGGACATGCCATGGCGGCAGCGGTACACGGCCTCTGTGAAAGGTTTTGCCATCGGCTGCCAGGAGATGCTGTAATAATCCCCATCCGTGTTGTCCCGGATATAAATATAGTAACCCGGACGGTCCATCGGAACGCTGTTGCCGTGAAAACGACTGATCCTGTGATACTCGGGAGTCTTGTAAAAAGAATACCCCCCTGCCGTGTGATTGACTACGGCCGCCATGTCCTCCACACCAAGATAATTGGTCCACGAAGTGGGCAGATCCATCCTCTCAATTACATATTCCCTGCGCACATTGTCAAAATATCCATATCTCATACAACATCCTCCCTTGACTGTTTGCCATCAATATCAACCTTGCTTATGGTTCTAAGTATATCTGACCTGTCCAAAAGGCGGAATTGTCATATTTGTTGTTTCTTATCCCATTTTGTCATCCTCCTGTGAACCATTTGCTGCGCCTGCCTAAGCCAATCAAAGACCCCGCTGCAAGCAACGGGGTATCAAGCTTGCAACGCCCCAAGGGGCGGGGTATTTGACCCTCGCAGCATTCGCCAACTGTCCGTGCAAGCACGGCCGCTTGGCTCATTGCCCGCGGGAATAAAAAAAGCGCCTATCATCCTGTGACAGAACGCTTTTTCCTATCTGCATGTGACTTTTTTGTTTTTATAAATTTTACATCCCCGCAACAAGAAACCTAGAGCGTGTTTTGCATGTTTCCGTTTCTGTCATTTGGATGCCGTCCGTTTGTTTTTCTCTGCCGCCTCCCAGAGACCATTCAGGTAAGTCGCCCCCAATGCCCTGTCGTACAGCCCGTATCCCGGCCTGCCAGTCTCACCCCAAATCATCCTGCCATGGTCCGGGCGGATATATCCGTCAAAGCCATTGTCATGCAATGCTTTTATAATCTCATACATGTCCAGAGAACCACAGGAAGAAAGATGCGCTCGCTCCTCAAACCCCTTTCCGTCCGGAAGCACCGCAACATTTCGCATATGAACAAAATGAATACGCCCCATAGCGGCATATTTTGCCGCCATTTTTGCCACATCGTTGCGGCAGCTGCATCCCAGAGAACCCGTGCATAAGGTAATTCCATTGTTGGGAACATCCACCAGCTTCAGAAAACGATCCAGATTCTTCTCGTCAGTAATAATCCTTGGAAGCCCAAAAATACTCCAACACGGATCATCCTCATGAATTGCCATATTAATGCCGCATTCCCTTGCAGCCGGAATGACCTTCTCCAAAAAATATTGCAAATTTGCCCATAACTTTTCTTCCGTCATGGATTGGTATTGTGCCACCACACTGCGAAGCCCTTCCCTGGAATAACTTGCGTCCCAACCGGGTAATGTCAAATCGCTGTCGCTCTCCAGAGGATTCACCGCATCTACCTGCTCCTGATAATAGGCAAGGGTAGTGGAACCATCCGGCAGTGGATGCGCAAGTTCCGTTCTGGTCCAGTCAAACACCGGCATGAAATTATAACAGACACATTTAACCCCTGCTTCAGCTACACGGCGTATATTCTCACAATAATTCTCAATATATAAATCTCTGTCAGGTTTCCCCAACTTAATATCCTCATGGACAGGAATACTTTCCACCACTTCAAAATGCATTCCGTTCTCTTCAATCTGTTGTTTCAGGCGCGCAATGCTCTCCTTGGACCACACCTGCCCCACCGCCACATCATACACCGCCGTGACAATGGTGTGCATCCCGGGAATCTGACGTATATTGTCAAGTGTCACCTTATCTTCCTGCCCATACCACCGAAAAGAAAGCTTCATCATTTCCTTCTCCACTTCTTGATAATTTTACATACAAACAGTATGACCCCAAAATAAATTCATATACATGGCCTATCATCCTGTTTTTTACAGATTAGCGGATTTCCCATGGATAATATGCCCGCAATATGATACTATTGAAACAGCAATGCCCGTTCATTAACAAACATAACGTTCGGCATAAAAACAGCAAAGGAGTTCACAGATGAAAAAAACAAAATTATGGCTCACAGCGATTCTAACCTCAGTCAGTTTTATTTTGTCCGCATGCAGTCAGACAGCCACAAATACTTTCATGGATTCCGTTCCTGCCTTTGGACACGAATCCAACGAACACTCGGTTTCAAACGGCGGTACATCTTCAAACGGCAGTACATCCTATGGGACGGCCCTTAATACAGAGAATTCGGCGCCGGGAACCACTATCTCCCTTGAAAATATTCCTCCCTATGCGGAAGAGCCTTACATTACTGTCAATGATAATATCCCCTATTTTACGGAAGAGGAATTGAGTACAGAGTCCTTTGAATTATATAGTGAATTAGATGATTTAGGACGCTGTCAGACAGCTTACGCCTCCATTGGAACAGATCTCATGCCAACTGAAAAGCGGGGCAGCATCAGCCAGATAAAGCCCACCGGATGGCATGCGGTCAAATATGATTCTGTTGAAGGTCATTACCTGTACAACAGATGCCATTTAATCGGCTTTCAGCTGTCAGGCGAAAACGCCAATGCTCAAAACCTTATTACAGGCACAAGATATATGAATGTAACAGGAATGCTGCCTTTTGAAAATATGGTTGCCGATTATGTGAAAGAAAGCGAAAATCATGTGATGTACCGTGTAACCCCCATTTTTGAAGGCGACAATCTGTTGGCCTCCGGCGTATTGATAGAGGCCCAATCCGTAGAAGACAAAGGCAAAAGCATATTATTTTGTGTATATGTATACAATGTGCAGCCCGGAATCGCCATTGATTACGCCACCGGCGAAAGCCGTCTGGATCCCAACAGTACACTGACCAACAAGACAGATAACCCTGCTGTCACACCTGCGCCGGAAATCACCTATATTCTAAATACCAATACCCTGAAATTTCACTATCCTGATTGCTCTGGTCTGGAAAAAGTAAAAGAAGAGAACATAAAGAAATTTGTCGGGGACAGAGAAGAAATTATATCACAGGGATACCTTCCCTGCAAAATATGCAATCCATAATACTATCAAAAAGGGGTTGTGGCATTGGGCAGACAAAGTACCATATACAGTACCAGGTGCTGTAATATATGTCCCACAAAAATCTATATCCTGTATATCGAAGCCTTAATGCGGCAGCCCTTATAATCTGTACGTTAATTTCAGGAAGGAATGTTCTTGAAGGTTTGCGAATCCGGCACAAAAAACCCCTTTCCATTGTGCCTTGAGCAGAACAGCCGAAAAAATAGAGATACAAAAATAGAGATATAAATAGAAATAGATAACTTACATGTGAATTGTGATTATTAATTTGATACTTTTGAATTATATGAACCTACATCCAAAAAATTATATAAAAATAAAGCAGATAACGGGAATCGAACCCGCCTTTCCAGCTTGGGAAGCTAGCGTTCTACCAATGAACCATATCTGCACACTTTCTTTTCCTAACATCAGTATTCTACCACAAAGATTTCAAAATTGCAATATGTATTTTTATTTTTTTATACCGCAATACTACAGTTTATTGCGCCACATATCGTTTTAGCCGTTTTAACTGTTTAAGCCTCTCACGAACATCTGGAGCGTATTTCAGCTTTCTTCAATTTTGAAAAAGGGTGTAGACTGCCCGGCATCTGTCAAGCTCATCTATCTCGGCCATAGTAAATTCTACATTATGCAATAGCAAAAAGCTGTTCTAAATTAAGCTCTAGCAATTTGAAAAGCTGACGCACATTTTGTAATTGTTCCCAAAAGAAACACAGCCTTCTATTATTTTTTGAGCTTGAATAAATGTATCTCGGCGTGTTCTTTGTCGTTATTAACTACTTTTGTTTAAGTTTTATGCAAATACACACCTGTTTTTACTTCAATTACATCATTTATTATGGCTTGCTGATTTTCTGTTGCCAAAATGTTGCCACGCATTTATTATAGCAAAACCTTGCAATTTGACAACCCATTTTGGAAATGTTACACAGTAAAAAATATTTTCTCCTTAACCACCCATATTACATGGCGCTAGCACCATGTATATCTAAGCAACAAAAAACCTTATCTGTATCTAACAATAACTGTGTGATAATTTATATATTCCTTTCCATATATCCACAAGTAAATGGAAAGAAATCAAATTTCTTTGTTCCAATGTGGACAAAACCATTATCCTCATACCATTTTCTTAATATTGTGTTTTCTTCTACAATTCCAATATTCATCTTTTTGCACCCCATTTCTTTTGCCTTTATATAAGCATCCTCCAACAACTTTGCACCAATATGCTTATGACGATATTGTGGAAGAACGCATAGGTTATTAAGTTCGCACTCATTATTATCTTGTAACGCCAATGAATAATAGCCAATAATTTTACCATCATCATAATATGCAAACATAGGTCTATGTTCATTCTTTAATTGATATAATAGTCTTTCCTCTGTTGTAGCAAATGCTGTAAAACGTGGAGCATTATCGACCGTATAACCTTGTTCGTCCGCAACCGTAATGAAGCTTTCTTTTATAACATTAACACATTCCGCAATTTCTTTTTCACGTATTTTTTTAATCATCTAAACTTCCCCCCTTAGGCAGTTTCATTTCCCCGGACCTTTTTCAGCCAAGAAAGCATTGGCTCCGCCAGACACTCTTGACACAGAAAAGTTACAAGACAGCCCAATCAGCACTCACTGGTGGTTTTGCCCTGACAACTCCCCACAATCTCCTCTAATGTCCTGGGAGTATAGTCCATATAATCCACCATTGCGCCGACATTAAACATATGACAGGGCTTGTCATACAATGCCTGCATTTCATATTTGACCCTCTCCATCATATTCCACTCAAAACTTTTATGCACATGGCCATATAAATGAACCCAGCCATAATAATGATGGTTGAAACAGGGAATGGGATAATGACAGAGTACGGCTCCCACCCCCTTTGATAGCTCCAATTCCTTATAATCTGTTATCTCCGCAAACAAAGACTGTAATTCCCTGTTTTTAAGTATCTTTTTATCATGGTTTCCCACAATAAGATGCAAAATCCCGTTCAAACTTTTCATGATTTCGATTGTTTTGGTTGCGTTATACCAGCTGATATCTCCAAGGATAAAGACTTCATCCTCCCGGCCCACCGCCCTGTTCCAGTTATCTATCAATGCCCTGTCGTGTTCTTCTATGGTTTTGAACGGCCTGTTATCAAAGGCAAGAGCGTTCTCATGCCCAAAATGTGTATCCGCTATAAAATAATATGCCATTTTATTTCTCCTAATTTTAAGTCGCTGCCAGGCAGCGCTAAAGCGTGTGGTTCCTTTGGCGCACACACAGGAGAGACAAATTTCATTCGTAAGTACCCAGAGACACTAAGTAGTGTCTCATGAAATTTGCTCTCGTGTACCTTCGCACCCCCACCTGTCCAGCGAAACATTTATCATAAATAGCTTGACATTTCTTAGCTGGACTATTTGACATCAATTTGGCACATTTTCATGGTTTCCAATGCCGCCAAATGACTTTCGGGTGTCACACCCGCACAACAGCCCGCATCTACCTCTATGCTCATCTCCGGGAAAAATGCCTTCAGCAACAAGGCATTTGATACCACACATATATCCGTACACAGGCCGACTATTTCTATTGAAACTTCTTTTTCTTCCGCAATGGCTCGGATTTCCTCCACCAGCGCAGTAGAACCGAAAGTGTTTTTCTCAATGGGTTTGTATCCTTTTTCCGCCAAAACCTGTAATACCTTAGCGTTAATTTCCCAGCCGTCCGTCCCCCGGATACAATGAGGTACGGGGAGCTTTCTGCCCTCTGATGTTTCAAGATAATCCAGATAGTGTGTGTCAAGCGTGGCAAATATCCTGCCCTCAAACTCTCTGATTTTTGACACAACATTATCTACTATTGCGGCTGCCTCTTTTGTTCCCAAAGCTCCGTCCACAAAATCCTTCTGCATATCCACCACAATCAGCACTTTTTCCATATCGCTTCCTCCCACCCTCTATATGACTAGATTGTCTCTGCTCAACAGGCCTTCCACTGGCCGAACTCCGGGATAATTTCCCATGTTGCGCAAAACCCGGCAGATTACTCTACCGGGTCCGTTTTCATTCTCTATTACGCAATCTTAGTTTTCGCAAGTTCTGCCAGACTCTTAAATCCTTCCGCATCATTTACTGCCATCTCTGCCAGCATCTTTCTGTTGATTTCAACTCCAGCCAGCTTTAAACCATACATAAATCTGCTATAAGACAAACCGTTGATACGTGCAGCCGCATTGATACGTGCTATCCACAACTGTCTGAACTGACGCTTTCTTTCTTTCCTGCCTGCGTAAGAAGTCGCAAGAGCCCTCATCACGGCCTGTTTTGCCACCCTGTACTGTTTGCTCCTGGCGCCCCTGTATCCTTTTGCGAGCTTTAATACTCTATTATGCTTTTTTTTGGCATTTAAGCCACCTTTTATACGTGCCATTCTTATCTTTCCTCCTATTCACAACAATACACCAATGGTATTTTCTATTGCGGCAAATCCCATCTCCGCTGTTTCCGGAATTACAAATAAGGTAAAATCTTCTTAATATTCTTTACATTTGTTGCGTCCGTAATTGCGGGCTTCCTCAGATTACGCTTGGTCTTTGCGGACTTTTTGGTTAAGATATGGCGCTTATAAGCCTTATTTCTCTTCAACTTACCCGTTCCTGTTACTTTAAAACGCTTTGCAGCTGATCTGCTTGTCTTCATTTTGGGCATATCATATTCCTCCTAAATTCTATAATCTATATTTTAACTTTGGCAAGCCATGGGGCAATCCATGCCCCTAACGCTTTTCAGTTAAAAACATTGTCATGCTTCTGCCTTCCACCTTGGGAGCCTTCTCCACCACCGAAATATCGGACAGACTCTTCGCGAAATCATCCAGGATATGCTTGCTGTTGTTCATATGCGCTATCTCACGTCCCCGGAAACGAAGCGTCACTTTCACTTTATCACCTTTTCCAAGGAATTTTCTTGCCGCGTTTACCTTGGTATTCAAATCATTGGTATCAATATTTGGTGATAAGCGAATCTCCTTGATTTCAATCACTCTCTGTTTTTTTCTTGCTTCCTTCTCTTTTCTGATCTGCTCGTACTTAAATTTGCCATAATCAACAATCCTGCACACGGGCGGTTTTGCGGTAGGGGCAATTTTAACCAAATCCAGCCCTGCTTCCTCCGCCAGACGCATGGCTTCCCTTGTAGACACAATGCCAAGCTGAGCGCCGTCCTCCCCAATCAGACGTACTTCCCTGTCCCTAATCTGTTCGTTAATCATTAAATCGCTAATGGTTCTGCACCTCCATAAGAAAAAGTGGATAGCATAACTATCCACTTACTCACTCTCAACAGCCAAAGCCACTTTACGCGGCATTGTATATATTAAAAATGGTAACACTTACTGGCCCGATTGCCGTAAGGTGAGAGCGGATACTCTGCTTTTACTTGTGCTCTTTCACACATTTACATATGATACCACTGTTTCCGCCCATTGTCAATACTTATTATTTTATTAAAATCTTGCCATCATGCCTGCCACTTGCTACAATAAGATAAGGAAAACATTTCCATGATAAAAAGATTTATATAACAGCAACGGACCGCACAAGCCCCCGGGAGGATTTACAGACACTCATGTGGCTGGAAATTCTCCCAGTTCAAGGGGGGCTTGGGAGGGGAGTTGCGGAACTTTAACAGCAACGGACCGCACAAGCCCCCGGGAGGATTTACAGACACTCATGTGGCT
>CAJUGT010000026.1:25349-30696 GCA_910586435.1 uncultured Acetatifactor sp.
GGAAATTCTCCCAGTTCAAGGGGGGCTTGGGAGGGGAGTTGCGGAACTTTATGGAGGACTCACAATGAATACAACAATGTCTTTTGCCATATTGGGAATCTCGGAGACAAAGGATAGCAAAGTCATCCGCAATGCCTATCGTCAAAAGCTCACAGCGCATAATCCGGAAGACGACCCGGAGGGTTTTCGCCGTCTGCGGGAAGCCTATGAACAGGCCCTGGACTTTGCCAAAGAAAAAGATTCCGACGAGGCTGAGGAAGACAACACCCCTTCCGGAATCTGGATGAGACAGGCTGCCGACATTTATTTTCATCTGTCCAGACGGCTGGATGACAGCTGCTGGGCGAATCTTCTAAAAGAAGATATTTGTCTGGATTTGGAATATGGAGAAGAAATAAAATGGAAATTATTCCACTTTCTTGCGGCGCACTATCGCCTAAACGCAAGCACCTACCGGCTGTTGGACGAATTTTTTGACATCTCCAAAAATGCGGAGTCTCTGAAGGAACAATTGCCCGAAGGCTTTGTGTACTACATGCTCCGCAGAATTCAGGATGCGGAAGGAAAGGAAGATTTCCCCTATCAGTGGGCGGAAGGCGCTGACGATGCGGATTACGACGAATTCCAGGACACACTGTATCAGCTGGAAGAACTGATTTCCGAACAGAAATGGGAAGAAGCCAGGGATACCGCCGTTGCCATGGAACAACTGGGCATTGAACATCCCTATTACCGCCTTGCCAGGGCACAGCTTATGGCGGCACAACAAAGCACAGAAACGGAAGAAGAAGCCAGAGCGCTGCTGAATGCCTATGGGGACAGCCCCAAAATTCAGATATTTGGAGCCGAGCTCCTCTGGAAATGCGGCCGGCACGAAGAAGCTGCCGGGTTTTTCCGCCGACTGGAAGAGCAATTCGGCAACTATTACGCAGCGGAAAAATATCTTGCCCTATACTACCAGGAACAGGGAAACTTGGCGGAAGCTCTCAACCATTGCTTCCTGGCACAGGGGGATTCAGACGACGAATTTCTGGACGCTCTGCGCAAAGAACTGGACATTGCGTACATAGAAGAATGTGAAAACGCTCTTGCCGCCGGCACCCTTGCGCCGGAAGACGCCTCAAGATTATGCACCTCCTATATCCGAACAGAACAAAACCAAAAAGGCATTGCCTTCCTGCAAAATCATCCGGAATACACCTCACAAATGGAACATGCTCATAAGTTCCTCACCATTCTATTCTATCAGGACGGCAAGATGACAGAATCCGAACAGGAGAACAGGTTATGGCAAGCCGAAGCTGCCACCCGACTTGCCCAGGCCAAAGAGGATGGAAAAAACGAGGATGCCGTTTCGGAAGTCCAATATGATTTATCCATTGCCCACACCTTCCAGGCAAGAGCCTTCTGGGGATTGGCGGAAAAGGAAGGAAAAGGGGAATCTGCCAAGTCTCTATGTAAGAAAGCCGAACAGGCCTTTGAAAAAGCTCTGGAATATACCCCGGATCATATTCAGATTCACCAGGAATTCCTTGATTTGTTAATCTATGAAAAAGAATATGACAAAGCATATGATCTGGCCGACAAAATACTTGCGATGGATGAAGGCTGGTTTCCGGCAGTGGTCCAGAAACAGAAAGCAGCTTATGAGCTGGGCAAAGCTCAGGATGTGGTGGATCTCTTCTACCAGGCCAAAGAACTTTATCCCAAATATCCTGATATTTACGAGCTGGCAGCGAGAGTGTTTATGGATTACAACCAGTTTCAGGATGCCGAAGGCATCTTTACTCAGGCAAGGGATGCCGAAGTGGAAAGTCCCGATCTGGATTTGGCCGCCCTGCGCTGCGAGAGACTGTGTTGCAACTCAGATATTGGTTTTTTTGAAGCCTTGAGAAAGGCTCAGGCCCTTCTGGAGAAATTTACAGAAGATAATGTGGGCAGCCGCCAAATCGCAGAACTTTATTGTGAGATGGCGATTATTGAAGACTGCCAATATTACGCGGAATTTATCCATCCGGGCAAAGCGGAAGAATACATAGCGAAAGCCATTGACTTAAGAGAAAACGATTCCCCTGAAGATTATTGTGATTACTACTATGTACAGGGAAGCATCTTAAAAAATGCGGATAAGTATCGTGAAGCCCTGGATTCCTATGAAAAATTTGTTTCTAATTACAGAATGACAGAAACTGCCGCCATGAACATGGCCAACTGTCATGAACTCCTGGAAGAATGGGGAGAGGCGCTTCGCTTTTACGAACAGGTCCTTGAAATCAATCCGGAAAACGAAAGGGTCAACGGAAGAATCGTTGATTTGTACAAAAAAATCGACAACGAAAAAGACAGCATCCCCATGCTTCGCAAAGCTCTTCCCTACGCAAACCGCCAAATTGAACTCCAGTCCGACAATCCCTCCGGATATTGGAACAGAGGTATCATTTACCGGAGGCTTGGACTGCTGGAAAAAGCTATGGAAGATGCTGAGCAGGCTCTGAAACTGAACAAAAACTTTTTCCTTGGTCTGAACCTGAAAGGCAAACTTCTCTATTATCAGGGAAAGTATGCTCAGTCACTTTTCTTTCTGAAGAAAGCCCTTGCCGTTCTTGAAAACCCCAAGGCAAACGGAAACGGTTTGGCTGTATGTTCCAATGCCATGAAGGTCTGTGTGAAAATGGGCAAGCAGGACCAGGCTGATGATTGGCTGCGGAAGGGAATCGAACTACTGGACGGAGGCGATCAGGCATGGTGCTATAAGATTCTTGCGTGGAATTATGAGGACAGGGGCGAATTTGACGAAACTCTTCGCCTGTTCAAAGAATCCTATGAACAGGGAAATATGTCTGAAAAACAATATCAGAAATATTATCTTGATACCAAGATAGCACAATGTTGCCATATGAAGCCGGAAGAGATAAGACAACTGGAACAGGAAGCACTGGAGCTGGCTCAAAAGTACAATACCATAGACTTATGGGAAAATCTCTCTGATCTCCAGTACTATTTCCTTGAGGACATCCCCAAGTCCCTTGTCACAAAGCAAAAGGTAATGGAGATGGCACAGCAGAAATCAAGCTGGTGGGAGCACACGGATAAACTGCTGGAAAGGATGCGTATCTATTGGGAATTGGGCAACGCCCAGGAAGTAGACAAATATAGCAAATTCTATTTACAGGCCATCGAAGAACATTACTGCTATGAAACAGAGGAATTCCCTTCCCTGGAGCAATACCTGACACATCCCTATGACGGCCGGGAACACACCTGTGATATGGTGGAATACTGGATATACACAGGCCAAATGGATCTGGCAAAAGAAGCAGTGGAACGACTAGCCAAAATGTCTCCCTGTCCGGAATGCCGCCACAAGGTTTGTACTGCCTTCCCGGTAGTGCTTGCAATTTATCATGAAGCTTTGGGAGACTTGCAAAAAGCTTATGAAACTTATGTACAATTTATAAAAATACGCCCCAACAGCTACCTTGCGCACATGAAAATACGGCAGCTTGGTAAAAAACTTGGGCTAAATTGACTTTGATGAGAATTGGCTTTGATGAGAATCGACTCTGATTAGAATTGACCCTGATTAGAATTGGCTTTAATGAGAATCGACTCTGGTTAGAATTGGCTTTGACTAGAATTGACTCTGATGAGAATTGGCTTTGATGAGAATCGACTCTGATGAAAATTGGCTTTGATAAGAATCCAATTTGACAGGAATTGACTCTGATTAGAATCAGCTATGATGAGAACCGACTCTGGTTAGAATTGGCTTTGATAAGAATACAATTTGCCAGGAACCAGGTCTGGTTAGAATTGCTTCTGATGAAATGATAAGAAAGGATGTATGTTTTCATGCGCAAAATAGGAATAGTATGTGCCAGCGATACTGAATTGGCCCCATTTCTAACACACATTTCCTTTACTCAAACTCTGGAAAAAGCAATGCTGAAATTTTACATCGGACCTTTCAATGAATTTGAATTTGTAGCGGCATACAGTGGCGTTTGTAAAGTAAACGCCGCTGTCGCTGCCCAAATACTGATTGATTTCTTTCAAGTAGACGCCATTGTGAACGCCGGTACCGCCGGAGGAATGGACGAAAGTGTGCGTCTGTTTGACACCGTTGTGTCGGATCGTATGGTTTACCATGATGTAGCCGATGATATACTGACTGAATTTCATCCCTGGCTAAAATCCAATTATTTTCTTGCCGACCGAACATTATTTGCCGCCGCCCAGAGCTATGGTCAAAAAACCGAATATCCGGTCTTATTTGGCACAATGGTCACAGGAGAACAGTTTATCGAAGATGAAAAAAGGGAACAAATCAATCAAAAATATGCGCCCCTTTCCGTTGATATGGAGACAGTCAGCATAGCGCACACCTGTTATGTGAATAGCATCCCTTTCTTGAGTGTCCGAACAATTACCGACACCGCTGAACACAAAGGAATTGAAAATTTTGAGAAAAACTGCGAAACTGCCTCGGAACGGGCTGCCGAAATTGTGCTTGGTATACTTGAAGAACTTTCCTGACAAAGTATAACAGGCCATGGACTGAAAAAACTTTAAAGAATGTGTGGGATTTTTTCATAAATGCCGCTCAAAAATCAGGCCCATAGCGGGCTATGTAACTGATTTTTGAGCGGTGACGCAAAAAAGACATGCAATATTATAAGTTATCTTTGAACAGTTCCTTAGCGCTATCAATAGTGTCCCCCAGTTTTTTGGACATATATATAACCAAATCATCATCATTGCAGCAATCCGCATATTGCGGACAAATCTTTTCACCATACCATACGCCGGTTCCGTCAGGAATATACCCCCGTTTCACATACATTCTTTGGGCGCTTCCATATCCGCTATGCAGACCGACGCCAAGGTAAACAACATTGGAATATCGTGAAGCTACATCTTCCGCCACATCCATTAGCCTGCTTCCTATCCCATGGTTGCGATACTTTTCAAGTACGCCAAAGTCAACAATTTCAGGATAACCCTGATTGGCAAAGGAACCCCATTTTGAATCAGGATACACATTTATATATCCTGCCACATTCCTTTGATATTCAGCAATCAGAGCAATGGTTTTTCCCTCGGTCTGATGACATAGCCTCATTTCATATTTTTCTATTGACTGATTCCATCCCTGGGCTACCTCTTCCTCTGTAATAATCCGCGCATCGCCCTTAACCATATCACGTATCAGAATTTCCCCCTCATGATAATAAACCATAACTCCTCCTGAAACAATTCACCGCTGCGGTCAGGCACACCTTGCCTCCTTTTGTTTTCACCCATCTTTACTAACTTCACCACTGCGGCCAGGCCCACCATACCGCAT
>CAJUGT010000026.1:30796-36231 GCA_910586435.1 uncultured Acetatifactor sp.
GCGGCCAGGCCCACCATACCGCATTTAGTTTTCACCCATCTTTACTAACTTCACCGCTGCGGTCAGGCCCACCATACCGCATTTAATTTTCACCCATCTTTACTAACTTTGCCGCTTGATCGGCGGCAATACAAGCGTCCAGAATCTCCTGAATATCTCCGTTCATCACTTTATCCAGCTTGTAAATGGTCAGGCCAATACGGTGGTCCGTGACACGGCCCTGGGGAAAATTATACGTGCGAATCTTCTCCGAACGATCCCCCGTGCCAATCTGGTTTCGGCGCAATTCTGCCTCCGCGTCATGTCTCTGCTGCTGTTCCATATCATATAATTTTGATTTTAATATGGCAAAAGCCTTTGCCTTATTCTGAATCTGAGATTTCTCCGTCTGACTGTATACCACAATGCCCGTGGGGTAATGGGTGAGACGCACCGCAGAATCGGTGGTATTGACACACTGCCCTCCATTGCCGGACGCACGCATGACATCGATCCTGATATCCTTCTCCTCAATTACAATGTCAATATCCTCATCTACCTCCGGCATCACTGCCACACTGACAGTCGAAGTATGAATCCGCCCGCCACTCTCCGTCTCCGGCACTCGCTGCACACGATGCACACCGCTTTCATACTTCATCCTGGAATATGCCCCCTGCCCTGTAATAGCAAACTGCACTTCCTTCATGCCTCCGATTCCTATCTCATCCACATGCAATGTCTCCACCCGCCACCGCTGGCTCTCAGCATAATGGACATACATACGATAGATTTCCGCCGCAAAAAGCGCCGCCTCATCTCCGCCGGCACCGGCGCGAATTTCTACAATTACATTTTTATCGTCATTGGGATCTTTCGGCAACAGCAATACTTTCAGCGTCTGTTCCAGCTCTTCTACTCGCTTTTTGCTGTCATTCAGGGTCTCCTTTATCATATCCCTCATTTCTTCTTCATTTTCTTCCTCCAGCATGGCCAGGGAGTCTTCCACATCCTGCCTGCGCTTCTTATACTCTGTATAAGCTTCCACAACAGGAAGAAGGTCGCTTTGCTCCTTCATAAGCTTTCGGAAACGCTCCTGATTGTTGGCCACAGTGGGCTCATGAAGTTCCCCCATAATTTCTTCATAACGAATCAATAAATCTTCTAATCTGTCAAACATAATCCTTATTCCTTCCTCATGGGAAATTCACCACGCCCTGTTCCGCCCCATGAAATCCCAATGTGCCATACACCACCCTGTCAAGACCGGCATAATCACGCACCACTTCTATTTCCAGGAACCCTTCCCGTTCCATCAATCTGCTCACAGCCTCCGCCTGATCCTGCCCAATTTCAAAAAAAAGCATTCCCCCTCCATAGAGATGCTCCCGGATTCCCTCCACAATGCTACGATAGAAATGAAGACCATCCTCTCCTCCGTCCAGTGCTCCCCGAGGTTCGTGATTTCCTACCTCCGGCATCAATTCCTCTATGTCGCCGCTGGGAATATAAGGCGGATTTGATACAATTATATCAAATTTTCCTTCCACGGCTTCAAACAAATCACTCTTCCAAAACCGTATTCTCCCAAAGGCCTCTTCCACCTCAGCAGAGGACTCTTTGGGCAAAAGCGCTCTTCCATTCTCCTCCGCTACAGCCAGAGCTTCCTGTGAAATATCCACCCCCAGCCCGTCACAATGATTGCTATAATGAAGCAAACTGATTAAGATACAACCTGAACCTGTACACAGATCCAGCACACGCATCCCATCATGAAGATGTTTCAGCACTTCCTCCACCAGAATCTCCGTATCCTGCCTGGGAATCAGCACATGTTCATTCACTGCGAATTCCAGCCCCATAAAATTCTGTTTGCCGGTCAAATATTGCAATGGAACCCGCTGCCTGCGCCTTGCGATGAACTCCTCATATCTCTTCCGGTTTTCGTCATCCACCGTCTCTTCCCCATGTACCAGCAGATCATTCCTATTTGTGCCGCAGACATACTCCAACAGCAGCCTGGCATCCAGTTCCGCTTCCCCAACTCCGGCGGACTCCAAAACCTTTCGCCCCTCCGCATATACTTCCCTGTAAGTCATTCCAACCTCCATGCCACCGCAATTACATATCTATTTCGCTTCTGTCGCAGCCTCCAGTTCTTCGGGCCTGTAACCATAATTATCTTGCAGATACTGTTTCCAGTCAAATACAGCTTCCACCGCCGCAATCGCAACCTCTGCCATCTCCTCATCAGGTTCTTTGGTGGTCAGCCTCTGTACGGCCATGCCAGGCGCGGAAATGATACGTACAAAAATATTATCGCACCGGCCAGCCAGCCTGATAATTTCATAGGAAATCCCCGCCACCACCGGCATCAGCAGAATCCGAAACGCTACCCGTTCGGCAACATTGTCCGTCTTGATAAAGAAAAACAGTACAATGCTTACAAACAATACAAAGAAAATAAAACTGGTACCGCATCGCCTGTGCAGCCTGGAACTGCGCATTACATTCTTCACTGTCAGGGGCCTGCCTCTTTCAATGCAATTAATACACTTATGCTCCGCCCCATGATAACGGTACAGCCTCCTGATATCTTTCATTAAACTGATACCGCACACATAAATCAGAAAAATAACTACCCGGATAATCCCTTCCGCAATGGTAATCAGTGATTGATTTCTTACGTACCCATTGAATCTGGAAGCAATATAATATGGAAGCACAATAAAAATTCCAACTGCCATAACAAACGAAACACAGGTAATCAATGCCGAAATCAATCCTTCTCCGACACTTTTCTTCCCTTCCTCTCCGTCTTCTCCTTCTCCCACGGAAGCAGAATAATTCAGACATTTCATCCCCAGCACAAGGGAATCAATAAAATTGAAAATCCCACGGACAAAAGGAATTTTCTTTATCAGGCTGCCATCCAGAATTCCACGGAAATTATCCTGTTCTATGGCAACTTTTCCGTCGGGCTTCCTCACTGCGACAGCGTACTTTTCTCCGTTTTTCATCATAATCCCTTCCAATACCGCCTGTCCGCCGATACCGGAATAAAGTTTTCTCTTTCCTGGCATAATAAATTCACTCCCAACCGTAACAAAAAGGTTGAGATACCAGCACCTCAACCTTTTTGCGACTCTTATTTAACGCCATATTTCCTGTTGAACTTCTCAATACGTCCGTCAGCCCTTGCTGTCTTCTGTTGTCCCGTATAGAACGGATGGCACTTGGAACATACCTCAACGTGAATCTCGGGCTTTGTAGAACCGGTCACAAAAGTATTACCGCAGTTGCAGGTTACTGTTGCCTGATAATACTGTGGATGGATTCCTTCTCTCATCTCTCTCACCTCTCCATATTACTCAATATCGTATTTGCGTTACCTTTCAGCCCTGTCATTTTGGAACAAACAGCCAATCCAAACTTCCCAGACCAAAACCGTAAAATATTTGTCGTTCTCATCCGCACTGCTTATGGAACCACAAACAGCGATATTATTGTATCATATGGCTTGAAAAGGCGCAAGTCCTATTTTAAATAAATTTGTTTCTTTTTACCATTTGTACAAACTCATTGTTGTTTCTTGTCCTGGAAAACATATCCAGAATCCGATCCGCAGCTTCGTCGGCTTTCATCCCATTCAGCGCTTTACGCATAATATTGATTGCTTCCAGTTCTTCGCCTGTCAAAAGCAAATCTTCTCTTCTGGTTCCGGACTTTGCAAGATCAATGGCGGGAAAAATTCTCTTCTCGGAAAGTTTCCGATCCAGAATCATTTCCATATTGCCGGTTCCTTTGAATTCTTCGTAAATCACATCATCCATCTTGCTGCCTGTATCCACCAGAGCCGTGGCCAATATTGTGAGACTGCCTCCTTCCCGCATATTCCTGGCAGCGCCGAAAAACCTCTTGGGCATATGAAGCGCTGTGGGATCCAGACCACCTGAAAGAGTACGGCCGCTGGGCGGAACCACCATGTTATACGCTCTGGCCAGACGAGTAATGCTGTCCAGCAAAATTACCACATCTTTTTTATGTTCCACCAAACGCTTCGCGCGCTCAATGACCATCTCTGAGACTCTCTTATGATGTTCCGGCAATTCGTCAAACGTAGAATAAATGACTTCCACATTGGCGCCGCTGATTGCCTCTCTGATATCTGTCACCTCTTCAGGGCGCTCATCAATAAGCAAAATCAGCATATGAACATCCGGCGTAGTCCGCAGTATGGATTTGGCCACTTCCTTTAACAGAGTGGTTTTTCCTGCCTTGGGCGGCGATACAATCATGCCTCGCTGTCCTTTTCCCACCGGGCTGACCAGATCCATCACCCGCATGGCCACACTGCTCCCCGGTGTTTCCAGCCGAATCCGCTCATCTGGAAAGATGGGGGTCATATTCTCAAAGTTCTTACGTTTTGCTGCCTCTTCGGTAGAATACCCGTTAATGGTACGGATAAACAATAAGGCACTGAATTTCTCCTGTTGGGTCTTAATCCTTTTATTCCCCCGCAGAATATCGCCTGTCTTCAATCCAAAACGCCGAATCTGGCTGGGCGCCACATAAACGTCATTTTCGCCCGGCAGATAGTTTTCACAACGAATAAAACCATACCCATCCGGCATCACTTCCAGAATGCCGCTGGCCTCTTCACCGCTGTCCAATTCCTTGGGATATGTCTTCTCATCATATACTTCATTGGAACGATTCGGCCGGGGTACTGATGGTGTATCTGCCTTAAATGTAGGTGCATCCGCTTTTTGCGCCATTGTGTTTTCCATCCGAATCTCCTCGTTTTTCCTGATATTTTCATTGCCTGCCATAGTTTCAGACCTATAATTTCCTTCGTTCATCACAACAGTCCTGGGCCGTTCGCTTCGCTCCTGACCGGACGCATTCATCTTTACACTCGTAATAATTGTCCTCTTTTGCGGGGATTTGAAAGCATTTTCGCCACCTGGCTGCTCTTCCTCATTCCTCACAACATTTTCCTTTCTTTCAGTTTTTACGCCACTTTCTTTTTTCTCACCTTTTTCAGCGCTTTCCTTTTCCAGCCTGTCATCTTCCGCCAACATGGCCTCTACCAATTCGGCTTTTTTCATAGAAGACGTACCTTTCAGTCCGCGTGCTTTCGCAAGCTCCCGCAGCTGTACAAGCGCCAGTGATTCATACTTTTCTCTCATAGATTCCTCCTGCTTTTAATTCAAATCTTTTCAATAAAATTGGGGTTCACAGCCAGATCTTTCTTGACGTGCTTCCTTGATTCATGATTGAACACCATGTCTGAATTATATTATAATACATTTTTTCCCAAATAGGAAGTCCTAAAGTACTAAAATCAATCCTTCAATTTAAAGTCTTGTTACTGTTCAGATTTTGACAGCGCCGGACCAACCGCCAACAAAAGCTAAGACACAAAAGTACTGTGTCTAAGCTTTTTGTAGGCG
>CAJUGT010000027.1:0-2041 GCA_910586435.1 uncultured Acetatifactor sp.
TAAGTAGTGTCTCATGAAATTTGCTCTCGTGTACCTTCGCAACCCCACCTGTCCCGCTAAGTATTTTCATTAAATAAACTCCCTTTTCGGAAAAGTGTTCCTACTGCATAAAGCCTTAGGCATCATGCATATTTCTGCATTAAATTACTGGTCTTGGACTGTTTTACGTCTCCGTAAACCGGAAATTATGTGATTTGCTTTCCGTTAAAATCTATTTCATAATAGTTGTCCTCAAAGTCGTACAGGCAAATTGAGTTTTCGCATATGGTAATTGGATCTCTATTTGAAATAGAAACAAATATATCCCTTCCGGAAAATGACCATTGTTTTTCCAAATCAGAATTCAGCATGATTATCTCAATTTCGCCATGTATAATATACCCCTTGTTGATTTTATAAATTGCAAAGTTACAACCAAAACAGTCAAGCAGGACATGGCGAACAATAGTGCCATTGGTAATCTTTATCCGGGTTATCATGTCATCTTGCAGAATTGTAAGGATATCATCTTCCAGAATGGCGCAATCCGAATCATAGGAATAGTACGGCCCAACCAACGCTATTTGATAATCCCCTGAATATAAACCAATATGAATTGCCAGTGTTTTTGAGAAATCGTTACGCCCATAGTCTCCCGGATTCAGTGTTACATCATAGTGGCGATTATCTGCGGAATCAACGGTATAGGCTTCATCAATATTGATTTCAATGTGACATATTTCATTCTGTAAAATCATGGAAACACCTCAAAAAACCGATTTACATCTTTGTAAAAAATGTTTGCCTGCCACCCTTAACACATATTAATTTCCCAAATTACAGTGAGTACACAATTCCAAAAAGGGGATAAATAAATCGACATTTCTTAGCTGAACTGTTAAAGTCGTTTTCCATAAAGCTCCTGACATTTTTAGCCGGACCGCAGCTTATTTATTCTATCCTTTTCGCAGCTCTATTTCTAAGCCTTCTCACCACCTGCTTCAGACGATAGTACCAGAAAAATTTTACATCCGACTTCGCCTGCATGGCAATCAGCTCCCTCTCTTCCCTGCCGGTATACATACAATAGTAAGTATTTTTCTCAAAAGCCGGAAAACGTTTCTCCACTCCCAGGCGAAGCTCCTTAATAAATTGCACATTTGGATGCTTTACTCCCTGCATATAAGAAAACAATGTTACCACATAGAAAAGCTCCGCAAAACGATATTCCAGCTCCTGATGGTATTTCTCTGCCAGCCCCCTTTTGCCGCACTCTTCATACAAAACTTCCATGGCCTTCATTCGGTCGCGGCACTTTTGTTCTGTAATATGATGCACCGTGGAAAGACTGTGCTGATAATAAAAATACAAAGGCTCCTCCACCTTCTCAAACCGTTGAAAATACACGGACCAAAGAGAACCGGCACAGTTATCCTCATAGAAAATCCCCTCTGGGAATGTAAGATGATTTTTCCGGATAACATCCCCTTTGTAAATTTTTATTACCATACTGCCGGGCCTGAGAAAAAGCTTTTTGTGCCTCTCCTCATCCAGTACTCCCGTCTGTTCCAAAGCATTATTTTGCACAATTTTCCCCACGGCATAGGTATGTTCTTTCACCAAACAGTAGTCGCACCCCACCATATCCGCCCCGGTTTCCGCCGCTTTGTTCAACAATTTTTCATAGTAATCCGGAACCACCCAATCATCACTGTCAATAAAGCCAATCCATTCTCCGCAGGCCGCCTTTAACCCTTCGTTTTTAGCGCCTCCCTGACGTTTATTGACAGGATAGGAGATGACACGGACTTTATCCGGGTACTTCCTCTCATACTCCCTGAGCACTTTCAGCGAATCGTCCGTGGAAGCGTCATCCACCGCAAGGATCTCATACTCCTGAATGGTCTGATTCAAAAGGGAATCCATACAATAATTTAATTTTCCATCCGCCGCCATATTATAGACCGGCACTATGACACTCAGTTTCATTTTATTCCAGTTCCGCAACTCTCCTCCCGGGCTTGTCCGGTCCGTTGCTGTTTTTTTATTCCAGTTCCCGTAA
>CAJUGT010000027.1:2141-35354 GCA_910586435.1 uncultured Acetatifactor sp.
TCCTCCCGGGCTTGTCCGGTCCGTTGCTGTTTTTTTATTCCAGTTCCCGTAAGCGGGAACTTGTTCCGCAATGTGCTTCAGCACATTTTCCCCTCCCAAGCCCCCCGTTCCAAAAAAGCTTTTCCATCTTCCACACGATACACCAGGTCACATTTTTCTATGGTCTGCAATCTGTGAGCAATGATTACCAGCGTCTTTCTGCCGTGAAGCCGATTGATGGATTCCATAATGGCCGCTTCCGTATCATTGTCCAAAGCGGAAGTTGCCTCATCCAGGATTAGAACTTCCGGGTCATAATACAACGCCCTGGCAATGCTGATACGCTGCCTCTGTCCCCCCGACAGACGGATGCCACGCTCTCCCACGGTGGTTTCCAGGCCATCAGGAAGACTTTTCACAAAGGAATCCAACTGAGCTTCACGCAGCACTTCCCATATTCTGTCCTCATCAATTTTATCATCCCTTACCCCAAACGCTACATTTCTGCGTATGGTGTCATCCAGCATGAAAAGCATCTGGGGGATATAGCCAATATTTTTAAGAAACCTTCTGTAATCGGACTTCACTTCCACGCCGTCGGCGCAAACCATCCCCTCCCGCACTTCCAGCAGTCCCAGCATAATATCCACTATGGTACTTTTTCCTGCGCCTGTGACTCCCACAATTCCCACGGAAGAACCAATGGGAATTGTCAATGTGGCATGGTCAAAAATCAATTTATCTGAATTGGGGTAAGCGTACACAATATCTCTTAATTCAATGGCCCGTTTCATGGGCAGCTTTTCCTCTTCCTGGGAGGCAAAAGACATATCCACCTTATGATCTTCAATCTCTTCCTGTAAATTATCCCTGACCCCCATGAAAAAAGGCTCAAAATAGGCAATGGAATTAATCTGATTGTTAATACGGTTCACCGCAGGCAAAAGCACAAAGGCCGCCGCCCCCAGCGTGGAGAGCATCTCCAGCATATTCTCCGCACTGGTACCCGTAAGCGTCATCACAATCATATACCCCATCATCACAGCAATGCAGACTGTTTCAATCAGCAGCTTTGGAATATTATTATATAAGCTGTACCTCTGTACGGCATCCACATATCCCTTTCCGCATTTCCGGTACTCCTCCACAAAGTATTGTTCCCTACAGGTAATTTTGACCTCCTTGATTCCCTGAACGGTCTGTGAAATCCATTTAAACAGACTGCTGTAATAATCCTGATTATCCTTGCCGGATTTATACATAATTGGTTTCAAAATCCTCTTTATGATTGCCATCAGCAGAAGCAGAGAAAAAGCCAGCAAAACCGTCATGATACCGTTTGACACCAGGCAATATCCCACCACGAACAACGACATGACACCATCTGACATGAGCTGCAAAAGCGACAAAATCAGGGCATACATATTATTCACATCGCTTGTAATGCTTCTCTGCACCACGGCAGTATCAGCGTTCAGGTAGAATTCATAGCCCCTGCGCAGATAATTGCGCAGCATCCGCTCCGAGGTTCTGAACTGATTTGTATACACAAAGGCAAAGGTCAGTTTTTGCTGCACATACAAAAATAAATTTTTCGCCCCAAACACCACCACCAGCAATACCATTACCGTGACAGAAAAACTCTCAAAGTCCCTGCATCCAAGGAAATCATAAAAGGCTCTGACCAGACCGCTTTTTTCCACCGCCTTTGGGTCTACCACAACACTGACTACCTGCACCAGCAGTCCCACCCCTGCGGTCTGTAAAAAGGCTCCGATTATCATCAGCACAACCAGGCCGGCCATTGTATGCTTTTGCTTCTTATCCAATAACACACGAAGCTTTTTCCAAATCTGTATCATGCGCCTCCAACCTTTCTTTCCTTTCCATAAATGCCTCACTTATATCACATGGCCAAAACAGCTCATCCTCAAATCTGCTCATTTTGCCTGTGAATGAGCGGGTCTTCGTATGCATCCATAAAGTCCTCTCCGAGACGCACCATCTCATCGGCAAACCGTATGGCCTTAATCTCCGTCAATACCCCCACCACCTTTTTAAATCTAAGCCCCGGGAAGAAATTCAATACTTCCATAGGAACCGTGGCGTCAAACTGAGGATACTCCGCAAAAAGTTTCCTGTAATCCAACCCGTCCCTGGGATGGGGTTTTATAAAAATCGTCCCCTCCGGCTCAAACCGCTTGATAATATCTCTGAAAATCCTCTCTCTAATCTCCAGGGTACACAAAGGGTCCGTCAGAATCAGAATCTTATCCCCCACCCTGCTGCTCTCCTCAATTTGCTTCTCCAGACCTTCTTTATCACGGATAAAGGCTTTTAATATCAAATCCTTCTCCTCCGGCCCAAGCCCTTTTGCCAATGCGTCCCTGGACTGCTCAATATATCTTGGACAGGGATAGGGAAGAAGAGAAATATCATTCACCTCCATATCAAGGCAATACTTTCCATATCCATTCTGCACAAAGATCAGATTCAGATACATGGACATAAAGGCTTTCAGCTTAAAATGCCCCCTGTTGTCATATCTTGCAGCATCATAATTTTTCAGACAGTTCAGCCCATCTTCCAAGGCATGGTAATGAATCCTGTTCTGGTTCAGATAATATCCCACTGGGTCCGAATCACAGTATACATAGATATCACCGTACTCCTTAAAATTCACAGGCACAAAAGGCGCGTTAAGCTTTGCCAGCTTCCTGGTATAGGCAATACGCGCAATCATATTCCCTACAATATTTCCCCTGTCCCTGTTATGATCCGCAAGCTCCGGGAAAAAATCATCCCTCTTTTCGTCATACTCCACAACCTGTTCAAATAACCCGGTGCTCTCCACACGCTCCTTCAAGCGCTCAAAATCAATGGACATTTTGCTGAGCAAAAGTGTTGCCTGCCCCCGCCTGTCCCTGGGCAGATTCAGTTCCTTCAGAAATGTTACATATACATGATAATAGGTATGGCAAACATATATTCTTTCTTTCATCTGATGTCTCTCCATAGTCCCCGCAGGCGGGAACTTATACCACTGTCAGTCCCTCTTCGGCACAGGTAAACCGTATCCCCATAGACACTGTCCTCCGTGGACAGCAATACTTTTTCCACGCTCCACCCATATTGTCCCAGAGCCGCAAGCGCGTCCTCTTCCTTGACAATCCCCTTTCTCAATACCACCATCTCCTGCATTTGTGTCAATTCCGAAGTATCCTGCCTCTGTTCCAGTTCAGGAAGCTTTAATAACAAAGTTTTATCATACCTGGTAAATTCCAATAAATTTTCATAATACCCTGTCCCATCATAGAGGCAGACACAGGGCAATTCCCCATACTCTTCCGCCACCTTAAGCTGCCTGTCATATCCCTGATATAGATAAGTCCCGTCATACGCCGCCAGATTGACTGCCCCAACCAGACAGACCATTCCCGCCAGACAAACCAGCCTGCCTTTCTTCCAGGCTCCCGGCGTATTATTTCCCCCCAGCAGCCCAAGAGAGGCGCCAATCAACAGCACCAGAGCCATTTCCATAAAGGGAAAGATTGGCATCAGATACCGGTCTACCAGATATGGCGCCGTCCTTGCCGCCAGCAGAAAATAACACAGGGGGGGCATAACAAACAGGAGAAAAAGCGGCTTTCCCTCACCTGCCCGGGTCTTGTCCTTTGAATACGCAGCCTTCTCCATGGCCGCCTTTTTGTTCCTCAGCGCCCCGATACATATCCATCCCACCAACAAAACCAGCACGGCCAGTCCGAAAGCAATTTTTCCAAATCCGGCCTCCATAAAAATGCCGGCAAATTTCTCCAGTCTGTAACCATATCCTGACAACCCACTGCTTAGACTTTCCAGGGCTTCCACCCCTCTCCCGCTGGAAAACACATCCGCAATAGAAAAGGGAAACACAACCACACCCACGACTCCCGCCAGGCACATGGTACGAAGATAACATTTTAATTCCCGCACTCTTTTTTGGGCAGCCAAAAGCCCTACTGTTACCGCCGCCAGGGCCAGACAGTAAAACAGGAAAAAATACTGTGTCCAGAATCCCAGCATTGTCACCAATGCCAGTCCCAGATTCTTCTCTTCAAACTTTTGTTCCAGCCACTTTCTGACATGTATATAAAACAGGCACACACAGAAAAAGGTCATAACCCCATACATACGAATGAGCAATGCCGTCCTGATTCCGCCCACAGAACAGCCGTACAATAGTCCCGCCGCAATGCCGCCCGCCGTTCCGAACCCCGGGGACAGCATATGATAACGCTCCAAAAGTCTTCCCAGCAGGAAGAAACAAGTAATGCAGCCCAAAATGGCCAGAATATTAATGGTACACCCCAGAAAAGGCGACACACTTCCCGGAAACAGGGAAGACATGGTATGAAGAAGCATAAAATGAAATGGGGGATGATTGTCATCCTTCACATTAAAATAAACAGAAAAATACTGAAAACGGTTCCCCTTTTCCGCCGTCACATATTCCGTAAATCGTTCTCCGCTGATCCATATGGGTTCCGGATACACATCCGCTTTGTATTGCAGAAGCTTACTGTTTCCCCTGTTTTTTACAACATCCATCCCAATCTCCACAAGGTTTTGAATGGTTTCTTGCAGGGAATCTCCCCTGACTTCTTCCTCCATAAACTTCGCAAGCCTTCCCACCGGCTGGGTCGGAACAATCCAGGGGTTATACGATGCATTGGACAACTCAAAGGAAAGAAGTTCATCCATATGATATCCTTCCTTTTTCGCCACAAAGCAGCACAGGATTCCTGTCACAAGCAAAAGTGTCAATAGCCGCCCCCAGTTTCCGATATTATTTCCTGTCTTTTTCATATTACCGCACCTTTACCGATGAAATCCTACTGCGCCATTAGTGTACCGACACGTTTACATTTCGCCAAATGTTGCTTTCTGACAGCTGCGCGTCACAATTTGTGGTAGATTGGACCCGAAGGAGGGAAGCGTAGTGGGCTACGTTGACCGAATGAGAGCCAAATATACCGCAAAGTGGGGCGTGCAGATGGCGGGAATGAATTTTCAAACAAGCTCTAGTTCACAATTATCATATACCTCCACGCCGCCCAGTGTCAAGACATAACCATAGTTGTAGTATGCCGAAGGCAGCCTGTCACCGTCCCGCCCCATCCCCAAGCCCATACAGGAATACCCCCCAATAACTGTTTTCCGTCTCATAGTACCCCTCTAATGCCAGCCCCAGTTCCTCCGCATTCTTAATCTCTCCGCAGGAAAAAAGGTATTCACAGCCCAATCCCCTAAGCGCCCCCATATCAAATTCCAGGCGTTCATACACGATATGATCCTTCTTGCCCAGCATCCAGGCATTTCCGGTAGCGCCATTGAACAGATAACAGCGATTTCCCCACTGGTCAAAATACAGCCTTGTCTGCTCATTTTTCTCCAGTTCCCTGGCAATGACCTGCCGAAACCTGTGTTTATATTCCAGAGGATAATTGTTAGAGTATCCGTCCACCGTATAAAACCCATGCATCAGGGCCGGCGCAGGACTCATACCCAAATGTGCCACACGATAAGAGGACATATCCCTGCCGATTGCGTTTTCCAGGGTTTGCATCAAATCTTCCGCATAATAGCTTTCCCATGAAATATACCCTGTTATATGGGAGCCATTGTTCATTTGATTCACATTCATGTAAAAATAAGAATTATTTTTAATGAGAAATACAGTGGGCAGCAGGATAATCCCTAACACAAGGGTTCGAGTCAGCGGCCATTGCAGGAAATTCTTCACGCCCCTATGCCCGCTGACAGCTTCCTGCCTCCACCATACTCCGAACACATACGCAAATTCCAGATACCATCCCGCAGGGTACAGCCAATAATAACGCTCCATTTGAAAATAATGCAGGAACCCCTCCATGCCATTTTTCCAGGACGTTGCCATTTCTGATTTGCAGCACCCATAAAATAAAGCGATAGCCCCCAGAAACAGGAAGCCCCCCACACCCCACAGGTACTTCTCACGCTCCGGCCGGGTAAGCTTTTTAAAGCCTGTCCCCTCCGCCGCAAGAAGCCCCAAAAGGGGCAGTATCAAATATTGATGCAGAGAAGGCGCATGTTGGGCACTTGAGAGAAATACATCTTTTACCGTGTTCCAAAAGGGCATGGAATAATTCACCATTTCCACTCGATGGCTCACATAATCTCCCTGTCCTAAAAACAGTTCCCAGAACAGTCCCCAGTTCTCCGTCACATATACACCCAAAAGAAGCAAAAATCCCACCAGGAGCTTCTTCCAGGGTTGTCTGCGTATTGCCAGAAGACACAATGCCGCCCCCCAAAGGCTGAGCACCGCATATCCTGTATATACCAGATGGCTGGCCAGGCCAAAATATAGTACCATCCCCAGGGCCATGCCCGTTCTCTTTCCCTTCCTCAGACACAGAAACCCATAGAATACCAGGGGTATCCCCATTTCCGACAAGCCGTACACAGGATACATTGGCAGCATACAAAAACATCCAGCCGCAGCCAGCGCAAGCAGATTGCTGCCTGTAAGCTCCCTTGCGCAAAAATACATCCCCAAAAAAGCTGTCACAAAACACACCGCATACTGGACTACAAACGCCAAATATGCAGGAAGAAATCTATACAAAGGGACAAAAAGAACCGCAGCGGGCTGCAAACCACTGGCATTCACCCCTCCCATCATTTCAGGCAGAACGCGCAGTCCTTCCCCCAAATGCCTTGCGGTGAGCACATTGTTCATCATGTATTCGTCCAGCTGATCGTGAACTTCAAAAATACCGCCCTCCCCCAGAATAAAATAAGGCAGAAAATTTACCACTGCAAGCAGAACCACCATCCACCACAGCGGAAGTCCATCCAGCCATATTACCAACCTGTTAATCCTTTTTGCCACTTATGTTTCTCCATTCCAGTTCCGCAGATATTGCCCTCACATCACTTCTCTTAACAAAACATACGCCCGAAACTTTTTCGTCCGTATATTCTGCTGGATGTGAGCGCAAATCCTGCTGTTATGATTCCAGTTCCGCAGGTCTTCCATTTAAAAATGTACAATAATGTAGTCTCCCATATCCTGAATGGAGCCTTCCTCTGGAAAACCTGGCCAGTCAATGGAACAGCGCAGAGCAGCCTCAAAGAGTTCCGCATCCCTATTCCCAATGATCTGATACCCATGCATGGCAAAGAACCGCACCAGCTCCTCATCATTTCCGAAAGCGTTGATTCCCCAGTCCAGCACGGAAAGAGCCGGTGTCTGTGCCACCCACACGCCATATTCCCGATAGAATTTCTCCAGGAGATGCTCATCCACCAAATCTGTCCACTGTTTCATCCTGTAAAATGTCGCTGTATTATATCCCACAAAGGCATCACCGACAATTCCTTTGGGCGGCTGAAACGTTCCGGTAAATACCACCGGTTTGGACGTATCATAATGTTGTTCCAGCACATTCGCTATCTGCCCTGCCGTATCCACCGCAGACTGATATTTCAGCCAATCAACATAAAACCAGCGATTCATATCAAAACATTGATTCCATAATACCACACACAGAAAAAAAGCAGAAATTCCATAAACTGCCTTCGCCCTGCCTGCCAGAAATGGTTTGCTTTTCAGCCTTTCCGCCGCATATACCACCAGAAACGCCCCATAACCGCATATCACCGGCAGAAACTGGGCCGCACGGTATAAAGTCGCCTTCCCCTCCACCACTACCAGCAGAAAGGATGCTATGAAACAGCCAAAAGTCAGCACAATCAACCAGGGATTTTTCCGCCGAATCGAATCGTACAGACCACAGACCACCATAATACATGCTGCTGTCACAAAAATCCTGATGGGATAATAGGCATGGGCAAACACCCCATACATCACATAAACTCTTTTGAAAGCCATTGCAAGCGTGCCAAACGCTCCCGGTTCCAACAGCCATCCCAGCATCTGGGAAACCGAACGGGCAACCGCTTCCTCCCGCATATCACCCAAACCAAATATTCCAATCAATACGGCAATCACTATGCCTCGTAATACAATGGACGCCACAGCGGCCAATGCTCCCCCCAGCAGGGAATATATCACTTTGGGCCGGGCTTCCATATAACTTTTGGTCAGCAGAACCAGAAACACCCCCAACAGCCACACTATCATAAAGGATTCATAACATCCCAGAGCCATTACAAGGAAAAGCGACGTCCGAAGCCCCGCAGCAAGCATTTTTTTTCCATTTCCCTTGACCTCCGAAAGCTCCTTAAAACCGTACAGACTCAAGCCTGTACAAAGATAACCTATGGAAACCCCATTGTGAAGATGATAAGTATAAACCTCGGCTATCAAAGGGCTGGACAAAAAAATACAGGAGAAAAACACATATCCCCAAAGCGGAACCTTCTTCCCACATATGGAATAAAGCAGTGTACACCATACTGTCACCGCAGTCATCAAGAGGATGACTCCTGCCAAATCAGTCACAAAAGGAGTAAAATCAGAAATCCTGAACACTTTATTTATAAGGAACAGAAGCCATCTGCCCACAATGACATTCAGTCCTTCTTCAAAATAATAAGCATAGGGGGTATCATCAATCCCAACGGTCTGATGTGTTATCAAAAAGCCATATCCAAAGACAGCCGTAAAACTCACTGACAATACATATAGTTTATTCCGGCATAAGTTCAAAAAATCTTCCTTCATATCCTTTCTGTCCCTTCTGTCACACTGCCCGGGTCTTATCCTTTTGCCCCGCTCACTGTCTTTAAGCTTTCTTCATCATACAGCCGCAGAGGCTCTGATTCAAACGCAATATCATTCACATGATATACGGCGGAAAACACCATAATTGCCGCCACAATACCTGCTGAGGCTTTGATAAGCATCCCTCCGTCCGCCCTGATCCGCCTGACAAAAAATGCGGCAAAAAAGGACAACATTACCGTTGCCAGAGACATCCACCCGGAAAAGACATCTAAAACCCCGCCCATTTCCCCAAGAGCGGAAGCATCCAAAAGAGCCTTCCCATAAAATATCCCCACGCCAATTCCCAGAAACAGGACACTTGATATTACAAAAAAACCACATTCTCTGTCTTTTGCTCTTCGACCATTCCTGTCCTGATACCGCCACAGCAAATATACAAAAACCAACATGACTGCGGCGGCGCCGGCCTGCACAGGCTTACAATGCCACATCCCCACCTGTACACCCCCCATATTGGGAAGGAACTGGCAAAAGCCGCCCAAAGCTGCTCCCACATCCTGCACGGGACCCTTTGCCGTCCCCAGAATTACATTGTCTCCCGCCAGACTTTTGTAAATCATCGGCCCCCAAAACCAGACATTTCCCCCAAGGACTATTCCCGCTGCCTGAAGGAGCTGAACAATCCGCTTCCCACGCATGGTTTTTTTCCACAATAAAATACAGGTCAAAAAGATAAAACTCAACGTCATCTCCAAAGTGAAAAGGTGACTGTGCAAGATTGCGGATATTCCCGCCGCCAGATACCACTTGTATCTTCCATAGGTTTTGGACGTTGTATCTTCGGTATAGAGCAGATACATGCCACAGCACACCAAAGGCAAAAAGGCCATGGCCACATATTCCTCCACGGCCCCTCTGCCATACACAATATATAAATGATACGGTGTCAGGAGATAAAGCATACTCCCATACAATGCCCCATACTCATCTTTCACACATTTTTTCAGTGATACATAGGCAATCACCGCCGTTGCGGCCAATGTAATCAGGACAAACATTTTGTAGGAATCCATAAGAGAAAATCCTGTCAGGCGCAGAACTACAGGAATCATCAGAAACAAATCGCCGCCGGACCTGAAAGGCGCAAAGTTATATGCCAACTGCGTTTCCCCTCCCATCTCCAACGAATCCGCTCCTCTTAAAACATCTGCCAGATACCCAATACGTCCCCAGTAAAATGCCGTATTCTCCCCAGCGCTGAAATAATCAGTCAAATATGGAAAATATGCCAACAGCACTCCCATACACAATGCCCAAAACACCACCTGCTGCCTTCCTGAAACTTTTCCTGCCAGAATGCGCCTGCGAAATAATACCATAAAATCCAACGCAAGAAACATTGTCACCGAAAGTACAAGCCATATCCTGTTTCCCATGCTGGTCTTCCACATTTCCACCCGCAGTTTGCCCTCCGGCCCAACTGTGTAAAAATCACATTGTACATATGCCGACTCCACTTTATCCGACACATATACATCAAAATCCCCATACCTGCTGCCTTCTTCCATGGTCATGCCGTTACTTCGCAACGCCTTATATGCCGCCCCGTCATGCTCCATATGTATCTTCATACTTTGCCCCGGCGCAGGCTCCGCCCATACCCTTACCTGGTATACGCCCGGAGAAAGCCTGACCCGATTCCCGCAGACTTCCCACCGTCCCTCTATCTCCGTAACTGTAACATCCTCTCCTGAGAAAGCATCTGCCAATTGCGCCTGAAAAAAACATCCCGGCAGCAAAGCCAATATGATTAGGAGTTCCAACACCAGTATGATCTGAAAAATATCATATTTCCTCTTCAATATCTCTTCCTCTCCAACATGCCGAACTTGTCCAGGTCTGCCATTTTCAAGGCAATCTGACCAAAAACTCATTATAGATACCCCCTAGTATACCACATTATTCCAGAAATGATAACCTTATTTCTCATTTTTTGGTATAAGGCTTGTAACGTTCAAGTAACCTTCCACTGTTTGCCCCAACAAGGACACTTGCAAGCTCGCCGGTGTGGAAAACAGGTTAAAAAACAATTGCGGGATGAACCACGCCATGGTATTATAATGTTATTGCGTCCCTGTTCACAGAGAACATGAATACTATGCGTAGAGAAACTCAAATCAATTTGGAAGATAACTGCTTTTTATTACAGGCTTTCCTTCGAGGATGGACGAAAGAATAAAAGCATGATCATCAGAAACCAGAAAATAAAAATATATAAACCAATTTGTATATTTAGATTATTATAATATTATGAAGGAGCGTGTGCGTATGACAGCTATCAGACGAACTGATTTTCAGTTTAATTTCTTAAAAAACATCATTGTAAGAATAGACTTTCAAGGTGTATTGGAAACTGAAATGGAAAAAATATTAGTATTGGTTAAACCATATCTCAAAGATAAAGGTTTTTCTCGCTATATTCCAAAGCAGAACAATGAGATTAAAAACAACATATCAAATATAGGTTCACACTCTTCATCATTTGGTATATTTATGAACCAGGAAACACACTCTTTTGTTAATGATGATAATGGATATGTTTTAGATATTTCAAGTGGTTGCGTTTGCTTTAATATTAGCTCCACCGCATATGCTCCCTTTGAAGATTATAGCGCGATTGTTTTAGATATTGCAGAGATCTATAAAAATAATATTGACTTTGTCTCAGTTAGCAGAGTTGGCATAAGAAAAATTAATGTATGTTTGATTAAAGATAAAAAGAAAATCAAAGAATATTTCTCACCTGCTTATTTTGGGTATTTTGATGGAATCGAAACAGTAGATACCTTTTCAAGTAATCGACGGGATACCTTTGCCATTACACCATATAAAGGAAATATTTCTTGTAATATTGACCAAGGAAATGTAGCTGAAAAAATTCTTTATAAAATTTCTCTTGATATAGACATATACACTGATAATGTTAATACTATTAAACAGCATTTAGATCTCAATCATATGAATGATATATTGTTTAAAATATATGTTGATTCATTAACTGAAAAATTCAGAAACGCTCTTTCAGGGAATAATGAAACAGTATTTTCTGATATTATAGGAGTTGAAAAAAATGTATGAAAATATATTGAAATCCTTTAAACTGATAAACCACACTGCAAGTATTACAGAAAGCAGTGAATCTCACTCTTTTGGTGATATTTTTGATTTAGCGAATTCTTTTTTAACCATTCAGGCTATGACCCATAAAAAGTTACAGAAATTATGTTATTACGCCAAGGCATGGTATTTGGCTATTAATGACGAAAATCTGGTTAGTGAGCCTTTTGAGGCATGGGTACACGGAGCTGTACAGCCTTCATTGTATCATAAGTATAGAGCATATGGTTTTCAATTAATTCCTATGTTTACAGGAAATATATCACAATTGCCAGAGGAATTTTTGAATTTTTCCCGTGAAATTTTTGAAACTTATGGTGAGTATAGCGGAGATGAGTTAGAAAAAATAAATCATCAAGAGTTTCCATGGATAAAAGCCCGTAAAGGTTTGAAACCATGGCAAAGCAGTAATGAGATTATAAGTGAGGATGACATGAAAACATATTATCGGAGTTTGATGGATAATGAATAATAGTCGCATACCAAAACCTAAAGTAAAAAAAGAATCAAAAATTATTAAGCCCCATTTTTTATTATCAGATGAAACTAATCACTACGTGGTTTTTTCATTTGCTTCGTTAGATTGGACAGAATACTTCAATTTGGATGGTACATGTACGAATTGGTCTTTTGATTTGTTAAATATGTTAAAAAGTATTTCTAAGACATCAAAGATAGATCTTTTAAGTGGTAAGTTTAAAACTTATCGTGTTCATAGTCATGAAAACGCAAAACCACCTAATCAATTACCAGATGGAGTGACTCTGAAGGATTGTTATCAGTTACGAATTTCAACCTCTAAAGGCGGTATTCATGGCGTTTTTGTAGAAAATATTTTTTATGTAATATGGATAGATCCTCTACATAACATGTATCCCGACAAGCGTTTTGGAGGGCTACGAACAATTAAGCCTCCAAGCACTTGTTGTAGAGAGCGGGAAGCACATATACTTGAGTTGCTGGAAGAAAACCAAAAACTAAAAGAAGAAAATAAATTTTGGGAATCAGAAATATCGAAAATCACTTAAAAAATAGCCTTTCTCCATCATCAGAAAGGAGTATAACATATATGCTCAAAGAAAATACCAACAATCCGAATCAACTGCCCCATGACGGCAATTTGGACCCTGTGCGCAGACGGATTTCCCCGATACTTATTTTTCCCGCAATCGCCGTCCTTCTTCTGGCAGTCTTTTTTATGATATACCGATTTTCTTCCACAGAATATGGCAAAATGAAAGAGGACTTGAAACGGCTCTCCGAAGAAACTTATGACAGCGTTCTTCTCTCCATGCATTCCACAGTAGGCTTCAAAGAATCCGATTTTGCCTATTACCGTGGACTTCGGACGGCAATTATGTCCCATGCGGTGACAGGACCAAAAGAACTGTCAAAATACCTGGAACAAATCCTGCAATCCGGCAACAGCATATCCACCATTTACCTTTGCCTGGACCCCCATCTTCTCTGGACCGATTCCGGGGAGAAAGAGCAAAACTGGAATACCAACCTTGCAAACGGCTTATATGCTTATATGGCGGACAACCCCCTCATTACTTTTGAGATACTGCTTCCCTATCCCTATATTGATTACTGGCGACACATGGAAGCTGCGGAACTGGACACACTCCTCACCTTATACCATACCCTGGTCAGGGATATTTCCGCTTACTCCAATGCCAAAACATTTTTCATGGGAGCTGAGGAATGGCTGATGATAAATCCCGCAAATTATTCGGAGCGTCCTTTTGACGCCAATGAAGAGATTTCCTTTGCCATCTTTGCCAATACTTTCTGCGGCAGTGGCATATATGAAATAACCCCAGCTAACGAATCAAACTTCTGGGATTCTCTTCGTGAAATTATAGAGCGTGAGCAGACCACGCCCACCACTTACCCTGACCTTTCCGACTGGTGCCTTGTCTTCTTTGGCGACAGTATTCTGGGCAATTACTCCGGCAGCGCCTCCATTCCCGGATATGTGACCGGCCTCACGGGCGCTTCCGCCTTTAACTTTGCCATCGGCGGCACCAGTGCTGGTTCCCGTGGCGAGGGACAGGACCTTCCCGATATTTTCGGCGGTTTCGTAAAGGAAAATATTGTCCTGTCAGAAGAGGGCAATCTATTCTCCCCAAAAGATACCTCTCTGGAGGAACTAAAAGGGAAGAAAATTTGTTTTATTTTTAACTATGGTTTTAATGATTACTATTCCGGAGTTCCAATTGAAAATCCCCAGGACCCCTACGACATTACCTGCTTCAAGGGAAGTCTGCGGTCATGCATCAATGCCCTGCAAATACTTCTGCCGGAAGCCCAGTATATCATTATGACCCCCACCCATACCCTGCTTATGGACAGAGGTATGGAACCCGGAGGACCCAGCGGAGATATTCTGCCGGCATATGTGTCTGCGGCACAGGACCTTGCCTCAGAATTGGGACTGCATTTTCTGGATAATTATCATGATTTCGTCATTAACGATGATACTCTGGAGGAGTACGTGCCCGACGGCACCCACCCCAATGAAAAGGGAAGGCTTGTCATTGCCCGCCAGTTAATCCGTTTTCTCCAGGAAATCATCTCCGATTAGTATATTTGATAGAGCACCGTTTCTTCGTTCCCCACAACCTTTCGGTATCCGGCCTGAACGCATCGGCCTTCCGCTGCTCCTCCGGCCGGCATACAAAGGTATTTGCCCCTGAGTGATTCAAAATGCTCCTCCACATATTCCGGCATACAACAGCTGATGCCAAATCCTTCCGGTAAAGCGTACAATAACTGCCATTGTGTATTTACATGCTCTCCTTCCACCGTATCATAAAGAAGCCATATCACCACGTTCTCATAGGACGGCGCATTCTCCCTGTTCACCATAAGGTCCTCCGAAAGGGTCTCACGCCACTGTTCCACACATTCGTAACGTTCTTCCGCAGCAAAAGGCACCTGATAATCATAGGCATCCACCGCCATATAAGAATAAAAATAAGCAAACACAATGCCAATCAATGTGGCCTTTTTATAAAACTTTGTCTCCATCAAAGAAATGACAAATAAGGCCGCTGCCATAAAGGTAAGCAGATGTTTGCTGCCCTCAGTGAGCTTATACATAAGAAGCAGCGCAAAGAACATGGCCACAAAGCTGAAGGCAAGATGCGCTTCTATCACCAGAAATTCTTTTCCATTCTCCGCCCGTTTCTCTTCCCGCAGCCTTTGCGCCCAGCCTTCCTGCTTCCGCAGCACACTGCCCTGCTCCCCTGATGCTTGACTTGGTTCCTGAGACACCTGGACCTGTTCCCCCATCACACGACTTGGTTCCTGAGACACCTGGCCCTGTTCCCCCATCACACGACTTGATTCCTGAGACACCTGGACCTGTTCCCCCATCACACGACTTGATTCCTGAGACACCTGGCCCTGTTCCCGCTGCCCCTGCTCCCGCAACGCATGGCCTTGCTTTCGCAAGGCCAGGTAGTCCCGCAGGCTTTGGCCTGTCAAAACTGCCATACACACAAGGAATCCCCCAAAGAAAGCCCCTGAAGCCAGACCGGTGCGAATCCCCTGTATGGTATGTCTGCCAAAATCCTTCCCCATATAATACAGTTTCCCAAAAGTGTAGCGAATCCCCCCAAAGAAACCCTGTTCAAAAAAAGCCGTCACCCAATCGGTGAAAAACAGGGGCGCAAAATATTCCGCGCCGAAATTTTTCTTAATATATGCATACAATCCCAGCACGGCTGTTAAAACCGCCAGGGAACCTGCCGCCCCCTTCCACTTGCTTTCCCGTATCCAAAACCATGCCGGAAGCAGCAAAAACAGAAGCATATAAGGCCGCATAAGAGTCATGACACCTGACAGCAAAAACAACAGCGCCAATTTCCAGCCCGTTCCCCTCCTAAGATAATTAATGGCCAGGGAATAGAAAATAATCAGCATACTGAAGCAAATTACCTCCGGCATGACCGAAAGCATATAACGCACAAAGGGGGTATACAGACAAAATAAGACTGTCAGAATTCCCAGCTGCTTCCAGGTAGGCCGAACCAGCCAGACAAATAAAAAGCAGCAAAGAGACATAAGAACTATATTACAGAATATGGGCGACATCATATTCCACCCAAACAAAAGCCCCCATATGACCCACGGGAACACCAGCACAGGACTCCATGCCGCAAAGGACAGCTTCAGCGCATGGCTCTCGTTAAATCCGAAATATCCCTGAGGATAGCCATATGCCACCATTCCTTCCACCTGTTTATAATAAAACAGCTCGTCGTTCCATTCCGAAACCGGCAGATATACTTCTGCCAGTCCTCTTCCCTGCCCTGCGCAATATACCAGGCAGCACACCGGGGGAAGCAATGCCAGCAGCAACGATTTCATAAGCACAAGCCATCTCTTGTCCCTTTTCCACCAATTCTTCCATTGCTCCATCCCTGTTTTCCTCCCTTTAGTCCAGGTTTATCTTCTCCCGTATTACATATTGGGGCGAATTGTTCAGGCAAATATAAATGCGCCCAATGTATTCCCCAATCAATCCCAGCATCAGCATAATCATACCTCCGAAAAACACAATGGCGGACATGGTGGAACTGAACCCCATGGGCACCGCAGGATTGAAAAACCTTTTGATAATCGTGTAAATGCCGTACAAAAATCCCACAATGGCGCTCAAACCTCCTGCCGCAGTGGCTATCCTCAAAGGTTTTACCGAAAAAGCCGTAAATCCGTTGAACCACAATCCCACCAGTTTTTTCAGATTATAACCTGAAGTCCCGGATTCACGCTCCCTGTGGTTCACGGGCACATTGGCAATATGCTTCGTGGCCCGCAGCACCAGTCCAATCACATAGGGATAAGAATTCTCATACCGTATCATATCCTCCACCACGAACCGCTTCACCGCAAAATAGCTGGAAAGATATAATTCAGGCGGTTTCCCCAACATCATACGTGTCATTCGTTCATTTATCTTGCTCCCCAGATTTCGGAACGCGGAATGCTGTTTATGTCCGTACTGCGCATACACTGCGTCATAACCTTCCTCCAGCTTCGCAATCAGTTTATTCGCCTCATTGGCAGGTGTCTGCCCGTCATCGTCCAGGCAAACCACATAATCCCCGTCAGAACTGCGAAGCCCTGCCATCAATGCCGAATGCTGCCCGAAATTCTGTGAAAATCCAATTCCCTTTATTTTACTATCCCCGGCACATAATTCCCTGATTACTCCCATGGTATTGTCAGGAGAACAGTCGTTTACCAGAATAATATCATATTGATATTCCTTCATGGCATCCATTGTCTCTTCAATCTCTGTTACCACATGGCGCAATGTATGCTCCGAGCGGTAACATGGTATTATATAAGATATTTTCTTCATGTTTCAACTCCCGCACCCAATCGTTTGAAGCACTCTTCCAAACCTCAGGCCACGCCTCCCATAACGACACAAACAATCGATAAGCAAAGAGAACGCCCACACCGAGGCGGGTTTCAATTCTTCTTACGTACCGCTGCCATCCATATCACATCCCGGTATTCGCCGTCAATCCGCACATCATCGTTCAGACAGCCCTCTCTGACAAATCCTGCCTTTTCATAACTTCCAATGGCCTGATGATTGTCCGCAAATACACGGAGATAGACCCGATGCAGCTTCTCTTCCTCAAAACAGTAACGAAGCATCAGCTTCCCTGCGGCAGTGCCTACCCCTCTGCCCCTGGCCTGTGCTTCCCCGATAAAAATTCCATATTCCGCCTTGTTATGCTTCCTGTCAATATCCCGAATATATACGCTGCCAAGAGCTTCCTGTGTCGCAAGGTCGCAAATCATCATCTGTACCACCCTGCCCTTTTCCACCATATTCTTCACCCATTGCTCATGGCCTTCCCTGGTAAAGGGTTCCTGATATATGAACTTTCGCCTTACCGCTTCACTGTTTCTCCAGGACACAATAGAATCCGTGTCCTCCAAAACCATTGGGCGAAGATAAATCCCTGTGATTTCATCCACATAGCTGTCCGTCATAAGCCTTCCCCGCCTTCCGCCCCATACTGATTGCACAATGCGATAACCCTTGAGACTTCCTCCTCCCGCATCATCGGAAACAATGGCAAAGTCACACAATGCCCGGCAAGTTTTTCCGCATTGGGACAATCCCCCTCCACATATCCTAAGTGTGTGTAAGCTTTCTGTAAATGACAGGGAACAGGATAATGCAGATTGCACTCCACCCCTGCCTCCGCCATATAGGCAAGGAACTTTTCTCTCTCTTCCACCTGTATGACAAAAAGATGATAAACCGGCTCCGTATTTTCCGGATGTAACTGCATGGTTATGAGGGGATTTTTGATTTCCCCAAGATAACGGCGCCCTATTTCCTGCCGCCGCTTCGTCCACTGGGGCAGATACCCCAGGCTGACACTCAACACCGCTCCCTGAAGCCCCTCCAGACGATAATTATATCCTATCTCATCGTGATAATATCTCACATCGCATCCCTGATTTTTCAGCCTTGTCATATGCCTGTAATATGCCTCTTCCTTACAGGTGACGCTGCCCCCTTCGCCAAAAGCATAGAGGTTTTTGCCGGGATAAAAGCTGAAGCACCCCAGTTCCCCAAGGCCGCCCACATTCCTCCCCTCATATTTTGCCCCATGGGCCTGCGCGCAATCCTCCACCACAAACAGCCCATATTTGTCGGCCTCCTCCTTAACCCTTCCATAATCAAAAGGCTGCCCATACAAATGTACCCCTATGATACCCTTGGTCCTTGCAGTGACCTTCGCCCCAATGGCCCCTGGGTCCAGCTCCCAGGTATCCGGAGTACAATCCACGAATACCGGAGTCGCCCCAGTGTAGGACACCCCCCAGGCAGTGGCAATATACGTATTGGCAGGCACAATCACCTCATCCCCCGGCCCCACTCCCAATGCCAGCATGGCAAGATGCAGAGCGGAAGTTCCGTTATTCACGCCGCAGGCATAGGGAACACCCACATAATCCGCAAATTCCCGGTCAAAGGCATCGGCGTATTTGCCGCCGGAAAAAGCGGTCTCCCTGCACACTTTTTCTATGGCTTCCCGGTATTCCCTTTCATGGGCCTCATAATCTCTGGTCAAATCTATTCTTTTAATCTGTATCTCACTCATAGTTCCCGCCCTGTGACGCTGCCCGCCATTTCCTGCCAAAATAAGCGGATGGCATCCCATCCTTTCCACAATTCTGTTATCTAAATATGCCCCTTCACATTAAATTCCACAAACAGCCTTCCTATCTGCACCATATAATTGCATATGGTCTTAAAAATCCTCACGGTGGTATTATAATCTTCCTGCCATTCCACCGGATAATCCAAAATGTTGACACCCCGTTTCTCCGCGCGCAGAAGGAATTCAATCATATAAAACCAGCCCCTCTCCCTGCTGCACCCCTTAATTAACGATATGGCCGTCTTTCGGCGCACAAAGGTAAAACCGCAGATTGCGTCCGTGGACTTCATTCCCAGAATCCACTTCAATAAAACCAGCAGCCCCTGGGAGGTGATTTTCCGATACCATTTCCTGCCTTTGGTGTCCGACTCCCTGGCAAATCGGCTTCCATTGATATATGCTATCTCAGGGCGGGTCTGGAAAATATGGATTGCCTCCCCCAAATGTTTGATATTGGTGGACAAATCAATATCCATATACCCCACCACATCGCCATGGCTTAGCTTTACCCCCCTTCGGAACGCCGCTCCCACGCCCCGAACCTCAATCCTCTCATAGGTCACTTTATCATATTTTGCGCAGAGTTCCCGGGCAATAAGAGGGGTTTCATCTTCCGAGCCATTGTCCACAATGATTATCTCATACTCCTCAAATCCTGTCTGTTCCAGATACTCCACCGTCCGGGTGATTCCCTTTTGCAGTCTCAGCCTCTCATTCAGCACGGGAAAAATTATTGTTATCATCATTTCGTCAGCTTTTCCACTCCTTCTATCACATAGCGTTGCCGCCTGAATCCCATATTAAGCAGTACGGACAAATATTTTAAAATCAATGTCAGCATCACCGACGTCATAAAAAAGCCAAAGGACATCAATGCCATAATGGACAGCCACCCCTCAACAGGGCGTACTTTGCTGAAGATGGAATACACCAGGTATCCAAATACCACCATCAGCGCTCCAAACAGCACCACACTGACCATCAGTGACAGCTTCTCAAGCACATCCGTGAAGATAATCAGCGTATCCACAGCCAGAGTATTTCTGTTTCCCCTCTCCTCCCTGTTATGATGCTTCTTGGCCATCTCTTTGTTATCATAACATATGGTATCCGTCTTCAGCCCACAGTTCATATACATTGCCTTGCGGTAAGGGACATAAGTATTCATCTGATTCACCCGGTTCACCGCCCTTCGGGAGATGAGGCGAAAACGTTCCTGTCTGATGCGGCCCCCATATCGGCTCCCCCAGTTATAGACCAGATAGAAAATTCTTGAACTGAAGGACACATCATATTTTGGCGCTGCCGCCACCACATCATATCCCTCCAGCGCCCTTTGATACACCTCCAATATCAAAGAGGGTTCAAAATCCGCTTCGCATTTATCAAATTCAAACAAAAAATCCCCCACGGCCAGATCCCTGCCGGCATTCATGGCGCTCTCCACTCCCTGGTAGTAACTTAAATGAATCAGGCTCACCACAGGCTGTATTGCTTCCTCCGCCAGAAACGCCCCCACCTGTTCCACTGTATCATCCACACATCCGTCGTTGACACACACAATCTCAAACTTTTCAAAATGTTCCCGCATCACCCCACAGATTCTTCCAAGGAATTCTTTTACCGCCTTCCCTTCATTGTGCAAATATACCACGCAGGACACAAAATTCTTTTCTTTACTCTCCACCACTTCTCTTCCGCTCCTACTCCAGAAATTCGTCCAAATCATACACTGTGTTGATTTTTCCCGACAATACACTCAAAAACACCGGCTTACTGCTGGCATACCGAATCACCGTGGGTCTGGAATCGTCAATCTCCGACGCCTTCAGGATTGGTTTCATAGAAAACAACGATTTCTCGTATACAAAACCATACTCCTCCCTGATGTATTTCCTCGCCAGCGCCGACATATACTCCCAGGCACTCTCAGGTCTGTTGACACAATCATTACAATTCCCCAGCATTCCCTGCCGGCAGGCCATATCCGCCATACAGGGGAAATCCGGCACTTTGTCAAAACTTGTCCTATGAGGCGTAAACGTCACGGAGGTCAGGGAGTGATACCCGGTCTTTCCAAAGGGCATAATGGAGAAAAAAGGCCCATCCATTACTGTCAGTCCAATGTCCCTCAGAGTTTCATTCACCCTGCACAAAATAATCTCACACAATTCATACTTGATGCCAAAGAGTTCCGGAAGACCTTCTCCCATCTCCATCCGCTTCAACACCTGATTCACCGAAGCATAAGTGGCATTCAGCACAAAAGGCGCCTCATACCGCTCCTCTCTTCCCTGACACAGGGCATAGACTTCAAAAGTATCCCCCCCCTGCGCAATACGGCACACTTCTCTGCCCAGGAGAATCTCCACTCCTGTGTATTTTTTCAGCTCTTCCAGAAAATAATCCCTCAAAATATGGGCATCATAGGTATATTCTTTCGTCAAAAACGCTCCGTCACAACTTCCCTCTTTAAAATATCTGTCCACTGAAAGAGGCTCGCACGGAATCCCCGCATCCTGACAGAACTTCCGAAACTCTTTGGCGTCCGTCCAGGAAAAATGCTGGGAAGTGGCATAAATCTGCTGAAAATCAAAGAGGATACAAAAAGAATAATCTTCCACAAACCTTTTGAAGTAACCGGCGCTTTTCATCGCCGTGGCCAGAGAGCGGGGATAATGATACCCCATGTGTACCCTGGCCTGATTGATGTAAGTTGCCCTGGAAAAAGGCTCTTCATCCATTTCCAACACAGTGACCTTCTGTCCCTTCCTTGCGCAGTACAGGGCGGAATAAAGACCATACAGACCTGCGCCGATAATCAATTTATCTACCATCTTTACCACCCTCACATAAACCGTCTCTCAGACGCTCCCCCGTCCACAGCATCAGAAAGGGAAACGCAATCATTACAGGATAGATATACCGAAGCTGTACCGTGGGCCCCAAAAACAGCGTCAGAAAATATCCCAGCACCAGCACAAGGGGCATACAGCGGCACATTTTTCCCAGCATAATTCCACGGCATAACAACAGCAGATACAGCCAAATTACCACCCCTGGCACAAAGAAATATTTCAGCACCGGCAGCCGCAAATAGGCATTGTCATCCGCCCATTTTTCCATGGCATCAAAAAGTCCCTGCCATTTTGTGTCTTTATAAATCCCTCTGGCATTCAATGTCCCTTCTTCCCAGCGGGTCTGAACATATCCCCCTCCGGCCGCCTGTCCTTCCTGTGCGTTCACATAGGCATGGCTGGTATCTTCCGGATAGAGGTACCCTGCGTTTACCGCCAGCGCCGCATTGATAAAATCCCCGGGATACTTTGCAAGCAGTCCCAGATAAACAGTGATAAATTCTTTCGCACGGTATCTTGCCACATAGGTATTGGTATTGCTTTTCACAGGATCTGCCAAATCAGGTCTGTAATTCCGATATGCCTCATTTAATATAAAGTCATTGATCAGCGCCTTATCCGACGCTTCCATTGTGTTGTCGTCCTCTTCCATCACGCCGATTCCCCCATGGTATACCATGGTTCTGGCAAGCTGTTGGATGGGGATGCTCAACATCTCCCGTCTGTCTCCCTGACTGGCATCTGTAAGTCTAAAAACCGCCTGAAGAAGGACTGCTCCCGCCGCCAATGCTCCCAGGGAACACAATAGGAGTCTGCCCCAGAAAGATTTTTTCCTGCCAAAGAAAAACATGGGAATCAACACCGCAAGAAACACCAGAAACGCATATTTTCCATTGTTACGAAACAGTATCATTCCCACCGTGGAGAAAAAGAATACCCACCACATTCCCTTGTTCCGCCTCTCGTCCAGAAGCTCCCCCAGGGCTATGAGCTGTGTCAGAAAGCAGGCGGCAAACATGGTATCTTTCGTCATACTGACACTCATATACCAATGAAAGGGATAAAACATGCAATAAAGCTGCGCTATTCCAAGCCACACGCGCCTTACCCCCCTTTGCCACAACGCCCCCATTCCAAAGGCAAACGCAGCGGCCAGAAAAAGCATCTGACACAGGGTATAGAACCCAATCCCCCCATTGACACTGCCAAACACATTCTCTCCCAGCATCATGGCCCCTTTGATTAAAAGTGTATGGAATATGGGATGATGATCAATATAATAATTCTCCACAATCTGCCCTGTCTGATAGACTGCGTCATATGCGCAGACCCCAGGATAATAAGCGAGAAACGCAGGAATCCACGAACAAAATGTCATGGCCAGGCTTGACAGGAATACCTTCCAGCGGCCTTCTCCTCCTTTGGCAGAGCCGCACAGCCAGAGCCAGAACCGCCCCTGTAACGGCCCTGTCTGAGAAGCGCTTCCCCCTTTTCCAACTTTGCATTTCCCCTGCTTCAGAGAATATATTTTATCCATGCCAAAGCACAGGCCAGCTCCAAACGCCCCTCCCAGAACCGCGCTTATCCCCAAAGTCTTCAAAGTATACCACTTTGTCCACAGAATATTTCCCTTTTCCGCCAATTCTTTTTCTGTGAGAAAGCAAAAAAGAAACAATATCCCCCACAGACAGAATACCACATATGCAATTGTTTTCGGGTGATAATGCTTCTTCTCCAAAGGTATTCCTCTCTTCTGCTTTCCTTTTGCCAAAGTTTCAGCTTTCTGACTTACATCCATCCTTTTCCGTCTTCTGCGCGCTGATTCTGGCCAGACGATACTCAAAATCACGCTTGTCCTTGGCATCCATTACCTCAAGTATCATTCCGGCGAAAAAGGACTGTATCCCCGCCAACACCATAAACCCGCACACAATCAAAGTGGGGAAACGGGGGACAAGTCCGCTTTCCAGATACACCCTGAAAATGGGGAACAGTAAGAGAAGGGCTATCAAAATCAATATGGCGCAAATCACTCCAAAGAAACGCAGAGGTTTATAATTGCGGTATAATTGAACCATCTTCCTTACCACACGCAGGCCGTCGCTGTAAGTGTTAAGCTTGGAGACACTGCCTTCCGGCCTGTCTCGAAACTCTACAACCACATTTTCTACCTGCATATTATAATTTACCGCATGAATGGTCATCTCCGTCTCTATCTCAAACCCTTTGGAAACCACTGGAAATGTCTTCACAAATTCATAGCTGAAAGCACGGTATCCTGTCATAATATCTCTGATGTCAGCCCTGAACAGTCTGTTGATTCCATAGCGCATAAAACTGTTGCCAAAATTATGAAAAGGACGCTTATTTTCCGAAAAATATGTGGAAGACAGCCTGTCCCCCACCACCATATCCGCATGATGCTCCAATACCAGGTCCGCCATTTCCCTTGCGCAGTTCAGGGGATAGGTGTCATCGCCGTCAATCATCAGGTAACATTCGGCATCTATTTCCCGAAACATCCTGCGGACCACATTTCCCTTGCCCTGTTTATATTCATGGCGCAGCACCGCTCCCGCCCCTATGGCAAGTTCCGCCGTCCTGTCTGTGGAATTATTGTCATATACATAAACCACCGCTTCCGGCAGCGCCTCTCTCACATCACGCACCACCTTTTCAATGGTTTTTTCTTCATTATAACAGGGAATTAGTACGGCAATCTTTTCCATTATTTTCTCTTCCTTCCATTGGTTCCTCAACTTGCCTCCCAGGTCTCGGTCCGCTGCTCTATTTCATAAAACGCTTCACAATACCCAATCATATCGAACATTAAGATTATATCACTTTCCCTGAATATCATCCACTGTTTTTTTGTTCCCCGGACACCTGTATTTCCGAAAGTTCTGCACCTGTTCGGTTGCAATCCAATGACCTGCCTGCCATTTATGGCAATGCAGACGGGGCGTTGGATTAGCAACCCACTCTCAAGAGGGTGCTTCATCCCCTCTTTATGAGCCAAATGCGGATACGCAAGCAGACGCTTGAGCACATAAGTTCAGGTTTTGTGAATGTGAGAGTCAGGCTGGATGCGCCTCGGAGCATCCAACCGCACAGGCGGAAAGTTTTACAACAGCAGGAACTTGGTTTTGACGCCGCCGTCCCTTTGCGGATGTAAGAATGACCGCCATACGGTTTTACTGTATGTTTAAATCCAGTGGAAATCGGGTGTAAGTCAGCATATTGCACTGGTAGATACACAGCCCCAGGCAGGCCAAAAGGACAATGACAGGAACCGCAAAAGCAATTCTCTTATCTTCATGCCTGCCGGTTTGCTCCATGGCGTAAGCGGCGGGGATACAAAGGCATGCGCTTGCAATCCCCCAAAATACCACCGGAGTTCCTATGAGGCTTACCAGTTTCAGCGCCCAGAATCCCAGACGCTGAAACAGATCCCAGGGAAAGACTTCCAAGGAGAGAACCGCTCCCAAAAGGGCAATGCTCATAAACGCCCTGCATTTTTTACAAAATGTTTTCCGCTCCACAAAGATGAGCCATATTCCTGCCAGTATACACACAAAAATGCCGATTCCCATGCCCGGATGTCCGTCCCGGAAGGCATAAGACGCAAAGAATTGTCCCGGGCGAATCCCCTCTGGCATAATGGACTTCAAAGGAAGGTTCAGTTCTCCAAATTCGTCCAGAAACAGATACCTGGCAAGTCGGTACAGTCCCGGCAGAAAGAGCAGACTTCCCAAGACCACAGGCAGCCATGCCCATAGTCGCTTTTTACAAATCCCTGCCAGTAATGTAATTCCCGCCGCCACAAGGAAATACACCACATCCCCATATCCGATTCCCGCAAGCGCAAGCGCCGCCACCAATACATAACGCTTTCTTCTTCCGTTTTCCTCCAAAATCCCTGTCACGGCCCATACATACAAAGGCAGTACCATCCAGGCCGCCGTCTGAGAGAAGTCCCCAAGCTCATAGCTGACATATATCCTGTAAGGGCATGTCATATACAGCAATACCCCGAAACAGGCAGGCATCTTCCTGTCCCTGTGGGGAAAAAGCCCGCAAAACATAAACAGGGCAAAAGCCAGCGTCCCCACCTGTACAAGGAACATATACACACCATATGCCAACTCCATCTTTCCAGTAAATTTGTAAATCGCGCCTGGCAGAAGAAGCCAGAAACTGGAATCCATTGGGTTTTGATAAACCCCGCATTCCGCAAATACTTCCGCCGATGGAAACAAGTACAGTCTCCCTTCCCCAAAGCCCAGGGCCACCTCCTTCACCCGGGCAATCCATTCCCCGATGATGCCTCCTCCCATGAGATAACCGCAGCTTAAGGGAAGCAGCGCCGCAATCCCTGCCATGACAGCCACAATATAAAATAAATATGCCTTACTTTCTTCCCGAATCTTTGTCCTCATCATTCATATTTTCCCTCTTATTCCGGATGAACCCTGCGCCTCTGCCCTTTGCCGCCCCACAGGGCTATCACCACCACTGCGAGTACTGTGACCCATTCGCTGATTCTCCAATACGCAGGACTTACAAAATCCACTTTTATTTTCCCTTCAAATCCTCCCGGTATCAGAATTCGTATCACATGATTCTCCCCGGAAGCCAAGGTCAATTTCTGCCCTGTGTCCTCCCTTACGGCCAAATATCCTTTATACAGAAGCATTGGAAGGTCCACATAGCTTTCCCCCGCTTGTCCATTGGTACAATACAGTTCCGCCCGCAGATAAGACTTCTCAAATCCCTGTATTTCCACTGATTTGCCGGCCACCGGGTCCGCAAAGGTCAATTTGTCCCCCTCCGTTCCCTCAATCAGATACTCGGCGCCCGAAATATACCCGAACCCCATACCTTCTTCATTATATAATTCAAAATACTCCTGACCATAATTTACAAAGTCCAACAGATACATGCTGGAAGTAGTGACTCCCAATATGGCTGCGCCCACCATAATCCAATGGAATACCTGACAGCGGTTTTCATGGAAATACTTTACGCAGAATCCGAACACCAGCACCAGACAGGCCGTCCCCCATCCCAGGAAACGGTTAGGAAACTGAAGACTGCTCACCAGCGCTGCCGTAACAGAGTTCAGCGCCTGAATCCTGTCCCACGGAAAAAGATTCAGACTCATATACAACATCAACACCCCTATCACAGCCACCGCCTTGACAAAGTTTAACTCTCTCTTCTCAGTTTTCCTGAATTTTCCTGAAAACCACAGTATCAAAAACACCGTAAGAGCTGCGCACAGCACCAGACCAACCCCCACCGGGTGCGAATACTGCATCCCATTTTCCCCATTTGGAATATTGCCGCCAACACGCCAGAAATGAAAGGGCAAATGGGCGGGATACAGTCCTCTGTCCTGAATGGTTCTTGCGGAAACATGCCTGATGTGTACGTCCTGCGTCAGGTAATAGTCCAAAAACGGAACAAGGAACCACAGGCATACTCCCACTGTGGAAACTGCCCCTTTTAATAAAGCCAGAAATACTTTGACATGAAAGATTTTCCTGATAAAAATAATACAGAATAATATCATTGCCGCCCCGGTAATCTCACAGGTGAGCACATGGGATTGTATCAGACCCCCTAACCCAAGCATAAGCGGCACCCATGCCGTTTTGTACCGCTCCTCTTCCGGCTCCTCTGTAAAAATCCTGTACAATCCATACAACACCAGAGGAAGAAAGGTAACTGCCGTCCCCTCTCCCACTGCCGTCGCCACAATAAGCTTATAGATGCGGAAAACAGATAGTGTATACAGAGCGCTGCAAATTACGCCCACCTTCTTTTCTCCAAGCATTCTGCCAAAACAATAATAGGAAATCCATGCGGTAGCAATATTTAAGGCTATACAATAGATATTGTAGCTTGTGCTGATGGGAAACCCCAACAGCCGAAGCAGCGCCGGAAGATATAGAAAGGTATTGCAATAAAATATGCCGTTGGCATAGCCGTGGTCATACATCCACCTGGGTTCCAGTCTCACCGGAAACTGCCCCCCCAAAAGCCCGTCTTTTACCCCTTCTATTCGCTGCAAATGATATGTCAAATCCGGCCCAGTCAGGGTATACCCGCATAGATAAGGCAGGGAAGCCACAAAGCTGATGACTGCCAGCCAGAAAAATATCCTCTTTTTATCCGGCGCAACCTGAAAGCATCTGTCATAATAGCAGAATATTTGAACAGCGCATACCAAAATTCCCCCAAAAAGAATGATGACAAAAAGCATTGTCCAGAGTCCATTTGTCTCCACCACCCTCAAGTTCCCGGTTGTCAGATTTCCCTTTCCTCCATAGGATACCATCACCTTGAGATCCTGGGTGCTTTCATAAAGCCATATGTCAAATCCTGTCCTGTGTAGTCCCGCATACATATGCTCCCCATTTGAAAGCAGTCCTTTATGGAATACCGTGCCATCCGCCACATTACACAAAGCCACCAGATCCGTGTCCGTTTCATATTCCAGTTCCATACGATAGACTCCCGGTGTCAGAGAAATGCCATCACATACCACCATCTCCCCTGTGGGTGTATCTTCCGTAAAAAAATGCCCGCTCTCCGATTCATATACCCATTCTCCGCTGGGCATTGCAATTTTAATGGAGCAAAACAGAAGCAGCAATAAAACAACCGCTGCCGTAATCAAAAAAGGAGTCTTTTTCCACAAATGCAGTTCTTTCAATTTCCCAAGGAATCCATCCATCTTCAGCCATCACCTCAATTTTACCTAAGCTTAACTTAATTTCCTTTTTATGTCAATAGGAAGACTGGTTGTGATGTTTTGTAGCTGTAATAGAGTTATTATTCACTCGCAATGTCAGTTAGTTAAGCATTAGGTTGGATTCAGCTATAGAGGTCTAACCTAAATTTTTATAAAAAATACCAAAAGTGGTTGACAAAAATACAAAAATGTGCGGCTGCGTTCACTAATGATGAATTTTGAGGTAGTGAGCGCGCCCTTTGGTTAAAGGATAAAATCGCTTTAGACCAAAGGAGGCACACTATGACCACCCCTGAAAAAATCAAACAGATTCTGCTGTCTGAAATTGAGAAGATGAACCAGCACCGTGAGAATTTCTGCCGGCATCCCGGAATTGATTTTACCCGTGACAGAAAAATCTCTTTCGATACGCTCCTGCACTTCCAGATTTCCATGGATAGCGGCTCCGTCAACCATGAACTGCTCAAGTATTTTAACTTTGATGCCGCGACACCGTCCCTTTCCGCATTTTACCAGCAGTGCGCCAAACTTTCTGACGATGTTTTTCAAAAGCTTTTTTACAGCTTCAACAACTGCTTTAAACCCAAATCCCTGTTAAAAGGCAGGTACCAGCTCCTAGCATGTGACAGGTCAGGCTTTACCTTTACAAGAAATCCAAAGGACACCGAAAGCTATTATAACCCCAGCGGCCGCTCTCAAAAAGGATACTACCAGATGTACCTCGTTCCTTTGTATGACCTGCTCAATAAGGTTTATACCGACGCGGTCATCCAGCCCATGTGCAAAAGGAATGAGTTTGCCACGTTATACGAACTGATCGACAAGCATGTCCCATGCAGTGGAACAGTTCCTGTATTCATTGCTGACAGAGGGTTCCATGCCTATAATGTCTTTGCGCATGCCATCGAGAACAGCTCCTTTTTTGTAATCTGCGCAACCGATACAAAAATGTAGCGGCTCCTTGGCGGAGACCTCCCAAAAGAAGAAACATTCGACATCAGGGTGACGAGGCATCTTACAAGAAGCTGTTCAAAAAGGAAATACTTGCATCCCGAATCGGCAGACCAGTACCGGCACATCTGCCAGAAAGTGGCGTTTGACTATTTCCCGGAACAGGGGTACGGGGAATACGAAATATCCCTGCGTGTCCTGCGTTTCCCATCGGGAACGGCACCTGTGAAAACATCATAACAAACCTTCCTGAAAATGAATTTCATGCGGAGGAAATCAAAGAAATATACCACCTCAGGTGGGGAATTAAAACTTCCTTCCACACACTCAAACACACGATAGCCGCCGTGAATTTCCATGCGAAAAGCAGGCAGATGATAACCCATGAGATATGGGCGAGGCTCATACTTTTTAATTTCTGCTCTTACATAGCAGGACAGGTTATATTTGAAAAGCAGAAACGGAAGTATATCCACCAGGTTGACTTTTCGATTGCCTTCAAGACCTGCCGCCATTTCCTACGGCTGCGTTCCGGGGAAGAGGTGCCTGATGTGGAAGGCCTGATACGGAAGCTCACGCTTCCTGTCAGGCCTGACAGGAACTTTGCCCACCAGCAAAGATTCCAGGTACCAGTCAGCTTTACATACCGATTTTGACTGACAGTATCATTGTACCACATGGCAGGCATTTTTCATACCTGCTTATTTGCCATGGAGTAAAACAAAATACTGTTCAGCAAATGGCATTATTCATACCGTTTATTTAGTTTTTAGAGTTCTTAATTAACTGACATTTGTTCACTCATAAGCACTGCGAGACGTTTTTATGTGTGACAAACAAGGGGATAATTGTACGCAAAACGACTGTTCAGAGGCGACTTACGGCTATTATTTTCATGTTAAAATCGAATAGGGGAAGGTTTCCCCCCTTTACTCGCCGCACTGGACACCCGTCAGCGCACTCTGACGTATTTCCTCTGGCTCGAGTGCATAAAAAACGCTCCTTTTCAATAAGAATTTTACCCAACTCTTACCAAAAAGAAGCCGTTTTACATAACAGAAGTCACCTTTTATTAGTAATATATAACTATTATTTTACCTTATTCCACATTCCAAGTAAGGTGATGCCTAACAGTGATAAATCGAGAATCTTCATATGAATGGTCGGAAATACCCTTCCCAACGCGCGCACTGCCAAATGGTGTCTCTGGCACTTTCACTTTCACTGTTAAATCCAAATATGTGTAACGTGGGTCAGAGAATGCTCTAGCAGTATCAATGTATGCGCCACTTTCGTAATAGCCCATACATTGTACCCACATTTTTTCTATTGAGGTTCCCTGAACACTATCTTGCGCCCACAATTCTTCAGTAGTCACAGGCCCTAGCGAAGATGTACATGTTATTTCTTTATCTGACGTCGAAGGGTTTACATATTGAAAAGCTTCTGAACATTGTACTTCTTCAAGCTTCCGCATAGTCGTAGGAAGATCCTCTCTAAAGACCACTACCAAATTTCCATTTTCGTCATAATAACGTTGTTCAATTCTTTTATCGGTGTTAAAATCAGAAAGTGAAGCATCATTACCTTCTTCCATGGTCAAGATGGGATCTCCTTTGAAAACTACCACCACACTTCCACTTTCATCATAATAAAGCTGTTCAACTCTCTCATCATTGAGAAGTCCAGCAACCGAAAGAGAGTTTTCATCTCCGGCAATTACAACATTACAAAAACTCATAGTCAAAATAAGACTTGTTACAATAGATAATATTTTCCTCATGTTCTTCCTCCATTCTATTTAGATTGTATTATTGTGCGGAGTGTCCCCGTATAATAGTCTCCCATCCTATGCCGGAAGGGATTTTCTAATAAAAAAACTTGATAGGGGCTTGCTTCATCCACCTCAGGAACTGTCAAGTCATAATAATAGGATTCTGCTCCAGTTAATTTAAAAATTTTATAAGGTTCTCCCTCTATTAGCGACTGCTCCCAATTTAGGAAGGCAATCATAAGATATGTTGTTTCGATATCCAGTCCCCCGTTGCCAAGAAAAATTTTTACCTCGTCGCCACTATTACAAGTGGGCATCACCATTGGCTCTTCCAAATCTTTTGCCATAAAAATACTCATGTTCTGAGAAGCTGATTTTTTTAAGTCATTACAAAACACATAATCTGCTTCATCATACTGATACTCTCTAAGGCAATAACTTGTAGCATAAAAGATAGTGGTGTCAAGAAAATCAGCACACCCCTCCCCTTCCCAAGCCAGTTCCTTCAGTCCTGGTTCAAACACTATAAGCTGTGTCAATACTTTTGCATTTTCAGGAAGCGCCAGCTCAATGTTGATATCTATGGAGTCTTCCCCAGCCAGAGTAAATCGGTAATCAGAATAGGTCTTCCCTTCAACGGAAAAATATTTCATTTCATAATCCACCAAAATAATCAAAGCATATTCTGTTTTCTCCCTTGGAAGGTTTTGAAAAAATGATATTTTGCCGGCAATCCTATCGTTACGCACAGGCAAAATATCTCCGTTATGCAGTAGATTACCCGAGAAATCATACATTCCCCAAGCACTGGCCCCCAACGCAAGTTTCATTGTTCCATCAGGATATATAATGGTTCCATCAGATAAGGTTATAACATCTTCATTGTTTGAAGTAGATACTTCTGCCACAGTTTGACCTTCAATTTTGCCACAGCCAGATATAAAAATCAGCATTATCCCCAAAACAACCAAAGACATCCCTTTCTTTCTAACTTTCATTGTTTTTAATATAGCCTTTCCCTTAATGATTGATTTTCTATGCAGTAAGGTTTTCTATAGTTATTCGCTAATATAACCAGTTAGTCTAATATTATCACCCACCTCTCTCTTTACATAAATCGCCTGCAAGCATATTAATACTATATTCTGTTGTTACAATTTTGTCAATAACGAATTACATACTCCAGCTCTGACGAGTAAACTTTTTTATAGTTATCTGAGCCAGAATTTCTATTCTTTTTTTCAGCCGTCTTTCGATTGCTTGACTTTTAATAGTTGATCTTTCAGCTGTCACCATTCAAATCTGACTTGGAACTTCTCTCCTGTCATGCATTCTTTTTGCCCCTCCTGTTTCCACGCTTCCAGCAGCCTCCGGTGTTTCTGTTCCCTGCTCTGCTTCACTTTTTCCCATAATTTCTCCCACGCCTCTATGATCCGCCAGATCATATGGCCTATTTGTATCAGGTAATAATGGTTTTTCCATGCTTGGTAATTGTGGCTGAAACGGTGCCCCAGATTGTAGCCGTGGTTTTTCTGGGTATTAAACCCCTCATTCTCGATCACCCACCTTCTTCTTCCGGCCTCTGACAGTTCCTTTACGCTCCTTTTCGTTATGGACAGGTCTGTCAGGAAATAAAACGGGTATTTTCCCTTCCCGCTTTCCCCTCTCTCTATAAAGCTCACCTGGTGCCCTTCATACGTAATCCCAGTCACATAGTCATGCCATACCGTTTTTTCTTCCCGCTCCCTTCTGCCTTTCCCGCCATTCTTTTCCGGCACCAGATACTTCTC
>CAJUGT010000028.1:0-2774 GCA_910586435.1 uncultured Acetatifactor sp.
CCTCTTTTTATAAGTTCATCATCCGGAAACAGTTCCCCACCTCCAGAGGTCCAGACAGCAGATTTTTGATGCCGTCAACCATTGTAGTCTTATCCGGCAGTTGGAGTTGATACTCTTCAACCATCGTCGGAGACAACGTTCTGCTCATAGCATACATAACAACTTCATCAATAAGCGCAAAATCCCTGCCAACCTCCAGAATAAAAATCAGCTTTTCCATGTCACTGCTCTGGTTTTGCGTAACCCCTTTTTAAGTGCCATCATATTTATCTCCAATCTTGTAATTCGTGCGACGGTTATAAGCGATTCAAGGGATAATATCAGGACCAATTTTGTAGTCAATGTATCTTTTTGTTGTTGACAACAACTTTTAAATACTTTATAATCACCTCTAAAAAAAGAGAAAAGCCTTCATAATCAGGCACCGAACAGCCGCAACCAACAGATAAACTCATGGAATCCATCAAAACACTATCCAGTGTGGCCGAAACCGAGGCTGCTTATGAAAAGAGCTTAGGTTTTGCATCAAACACAGGCTCATGTGCCTTGAATACCATAGGTGGCACATCATTTCCAAACGCCAAAACCAAAGAAGAAAGCAGAAAATAGCGGTGGTGAAAGTGGTAATGATATTGGGTAGTAGCCTCCTTAGCTGTAGTGGCAGTGTAAAATCGTCAGTTTTAAAAAATGTTTAACAGGAGTAATGAACATGAATGGAAACCTCGCATACCAGGAAGAGCCCAGGGAAGAACTGCTGAATGGCAAAATCGTTATGATGGCCAGTGCGTCGGTAAATCATAACCGGGCAGCGGGAAACATCTATCATATTTTCCGCAACTATCTAAGAGAGAAAAAGTGCGAAGCTTTCAGTGATGGGGTAGATGTCCACCTCACAGATGACGACCGCGTAATCCCTGATGTCATGGTTGTCTGTGATAAAAATATCATCAGGCCGGACGGCATCTATGGCGCACCCGATCTGATTGTTGAAGTCCTGTCTCCCAGTACCGCAAAGAATGATAAGGGGTATAAAAAGGATCTGTATGAACAGTCTGGAGTAAAAGAATACTGGATCGTTGACCCGGCCATGCGCTCCATCGAAGCATACCTTTTGGAAGGCGGCAGATACATCCTGAAAGACTTTTATGGCTTGTTTCCGGATAATCTGGGGCTTACGGAAAAAGAAAAGGCTGAAAGCAAAAAAGAGATACCTGTCTCGCTTTATAACGATTTCTGTATCCCTCTGGAAGAAATTTTTCATAATTTATTTTAACGAAAGACCCCCGCCCCCTGCTGCCTTTAATCTTGACAACGCAGCCGATCTATATATCCTGGTGTCAACAACGGAACAAGCTGAGGAAGGTTATAGCGTCGTCCACCTTTCATGTTCCTTCGCATAATCGTATAAGAGCTGTTGGTAAGCGCTTCTCGAAAGTTCACACAATTTCAGTTCCGGCACAAGTTTTTCTACCCACTTCTGCGTCAATTGCCAAAACAGCAGGGGACCGCTGTTCGTCAAACAGCTCCATTAAGTCAAACGATATGATTGAATTATAAGAAAGGAACTTTCATAGAAATGAAACAAGAAGAGAAACAATCCACAAAAAAGAAAATCACCTCGAAACAAATTGTCGCTCTGACAGGCGTTGTCCTGTTGGTTCTGCTCTATCTATTGACTCTGGGCGCTTCCATTCTGGACAGTACTGCCTCAGCCCAATGGTTCCGGATTAGTCTTGCCGCCACAATTGTTCTGCCCTTGCTGATCTGGATATATTCCTGGATGTATGGAAGACTCACAAACAAACCTGCTATTGGGGACCCCAATATAACAGACCCATATGATGAAGCGCCCGATGTATCCCCACGGCAAAACTGATAGTTTCCGGCGCCGTCCCACTGCCATCCCCTTTTTGCGCATCTCTGTTTCATTGGCTGTCATTTTTCTGCCTTTTTATCCGTATGCAATTGCTGCGTTTCACAGGCATTCTCAATGGCTTTGCGCAATCAAATACCCCGCTGCAAAGGGCGCCTTGCGGCATTCGCCAAGCCAACGACAAAATCATCTAAATAATTTATGCTTATTTCATATCAATGCAGCAAGTTCTTCATCCACCTGTTCTTTTGTATGAAATACAATTCCGGCAAATCCAAGCGCTTTCGCCGCTTCCACATTAATTGGCGTATCGTCTATAAAAACACATTCTTCCGCCTTTAAATTATATTTGGAAAGCAGAAGCCCATATATTTTTTCATCCGGTTTAATCACTCTCTCCTGATATGACAGAATTCCTCCATCCATAAAAGGAAGAAAATCCAGAGCATCAATACATTCTTTATACGCTTTGTCAGAAAAATTAGACAGATAATACACCCCACATCCCTTTTGCTTCCATTCCTGAATCCAGGGAATGGCATAGTCACGTTTTGTAACCATGCCCGTAATATTGTCAAACGCAATATATAATTCCTTCTCAATCTCCGGAGCCCTCCTGACAAATTCCCGCATCAGTTTCTCCGTATCCCACACGCCACGGTCTATTTCATTCCAGAGGGGACTCATAAAAGAGGCTTCGGCAATGCGCTTTATCATTTCCTCCCCAAAACCTTTATCCTCCAAAAAGCCCTTCCAGCGAAAATCCGTTAATACATTTCCTATGTCAAACACAATATTATGAATCATGATTTTTCCTATTCCAGTTCCAGAAATGTATTCTCAGCACCTTACCCCTGCGGAAACAATTCCGTTCGACTTTCTGTCTCTCTGAATTGCTTCC
>CAJUGT010000028.1:2874-35203 GCA_910586435.1 uncultured Acetatifactor sp.
GGCACTGAGTATACATTTCCTGTTTTTATTCCAGTTCCGGAAATGTATTCTCAGCTCCTTACCCCTGCGGAAACAATTCCGTTCGACTTTCTGTCTCTCTGAATTGCTTCCGGGCACTGAGTATACATTTCCTGTTTTTATTCCAGTTCCGGAAATGTATTCTCAGCACCTTACCCTGCGGAAACAATTCAGTTCGACTTTCTGTCTCTCTGAATTGCTTCCGGGCACTGCGTATACATTTCCTGTTTATAATTATATCTTTCCCATGATGTCCAAAAGTTTTCCTGCCGCTGCGGAGTATGGCGCATTACTGCCGGTTACAACGCAAAACTGCCTTTTGGGTATCATTTTATTAAAACGTAATTCAAATAACATCCCTGAATCCAAATCCTGTGCCGCAAAATCCCTCACCACACAGCCTATCCCCAGATTTCTCAAAGCAAACTGCACAATCATATCACTGTTTGCCAATTCAAATTCCGGCCTCAGAGATATTCCATTCCCTTTCAAAAACCCATCCATATAATTTCTGGTACTTGTATTGCCCTCCAGGAAAATCATGGGAAGCTGTTCCAGTTCCTGCAAGTCCAGCATTTTATTTTTATAAGAAATAAAACGTCTTCCCGCCACAAATACATCTTCAATTTCCCTGACCGCTTCCGTGCGGATGTCCCCGCTCTGTTCAAAAGGAGTGCTCACCACGCCGAAATCAATTTTTCCCTCCCGAAGGAGCCTTAAGGTTCCGGGAGTTGGCGCATTGCTGACAATCACTTTTATGCCTGGATACTGTTCATGAAATTCCTCCAAAAAAGGAAGCAGATAAAATCGCAGCGTCATATCACTTGCGCCGATATGAACTTCTCCCAAGTCAAGATTGCGCATCTGTCTGACCTTCTCCACGCCCTGTTCTATCTGTTCATAGCCCTTCTCCACATAGCCATATAGAATTCGCCCTTCTCCCGTAAGACGTATTCCTCTGGATACACGTTGGAACAATGATACTTCAAGAATTCTCTCCAACTGTTTCAGCGACTGGCTTACCGCCGGTTGAGAAATAGAAAGAGCGTTTGCTGCGCCTGTCACACTTCCCAGCTTCGCCGTATAGTAAAAGACTTTATAGTATTCCAGATTACCAACCATACCCATCCTTTCATGATTTTCCGCGCCTTGCAGACTGAAATTCTGCCTCACTTGACGGAAAATGAATGTGTTATTTTCCGAAAGGGGTGTATATAATATCCTCCCTGCCAGGGCCGTTGCTGACCATAGTGATAGGATATCCTATTTTCTCCTGGATAAACTCTATATATTTTCTGCAATTCTCCGGAAGTTCCTCATATTTTTTAATTCCCCGTATCTCACATTTCCAACCGGGCAATTTCTCGAAGACAGGCTTTGCCTTATCCAATTTTGCCGTCACCGGGAACTGGGTGGTAATCTCTCCGTCAATCTCATAGCCCACACATACCGGGATTTCCTCCAGGTATCCCAATACATCCAGCACAGTAAAAGCCACATCCGTAGCCCCCTGAAGACGGCAGCCATAACTGGACGCCACGCAGTCAAACCACCCTACACGCCTGGGCCGCCCTGTGGTTGCGCCATACTCACCTCCATCGCCGCCCCTGCGACGCAATTCCTCCGCCTCTTCGCCAAACAGTTCGGATACAAATGCCCCTGCCCCTACCGCAGAAGAATAAGCTTTACAAACCGTTACAATCTGCTTAATCTCATAGGGCGGAATTCCTGCTCCAATGGCTCCAAACGCAGCCAGTGTGGAAGAAGAAGTCACCATAGGATAAATTCCATGATCAGGATCTTTCAATGTTCCCAACTGTCCCTCCAGCAGAATCGTTTTACCCTCTTTCAACGCACTGTCCAAAAAAGCGGACACGTCACACACATACGGCGCAATCATATCCCTGTAACCGTGCAATTCCTCTAAAAGCGCATCAGAATCAATCAAAGGCTTATGATACAAATGCTCTAAGAGTACGTTTTTTGTCTCACAAATACGCACTGCTTTTTCCTTTAGCAACGCCTCGTCAAAAAGTTCGCTCACCTGAAAGCCAATCTTGGCATACTTATCCGAATAAAAGGGCGCAATCCCGGATTTGGTGGAACCAAAAGACTTTCCGCCCAATCTCTCTTCCTCATACTGGTCAAATAGTATGTGGTAGGACATAACCATCTGTGCCCTCTCTGACACCAATATTTTCGGGTTTGGAACCCCTTTGTCTACAATAGACCCTATCTCTTTTATCAGCAGAGGTATATTTAACGCCACACCATTTCCTATTACACTGGTTATATGATTGTAAAAGACTCCTGATGGCAATGTATGAAGCGCAAATTTGCCATAATGATTCACAATGGTATGTCCGGCATTGGCTCCTCCCTGAAACCGAACGACAATATCCGCTTCCTCAGCCATCATATCGGTAATTTTCCCTTTTCCCTCATCACCCCAGTTAGCCCCAACAATTGCCTTAACCATATTACCCTCCATTCTCCGCAGCAAGACGGCAGCTCTCCTCTATCGCTCTCAGTAAGAATGAAAATTAATTTCTTATGATATGCAGCATACCTGACAAAATGGACAGCCTGATTTTAAAAGTATGTCGATGGGACATTTCTCACAAAAATAGGACAAACTTCAAAGCAGGGCGTGCAATCCAAAAGAATTAACCTTCAAACACGCCCTAGTATAACACATAATATAACATAAGTAAAATCAATAAATTTTATACATAATATAATTTATAATTAACTTATTTATAACCTTTTTCCTTCCTATTTTAAGTCGCTGCCAGGCGGCACTAAAGGGTGTGGTTCCTTCGGCGCACACACAGGAGAGACAAATTTCATTCATAAGTACCCAGAGACACTAAGTAGTGTCTCATGAAATTTGCTCTCGTGTACCTTCGTAACCCCACTTGTCCAGCTAAATATTTTTAATAAATAGATTGACAGGGCACCTCCGTTCCGAGACTGTTTTTCAATTTCCTCTTGACATTTCTTAGCTGGACTATTTTGTCTTTGTATTTTCTTGTTTCCCTATATTGTTTGATTATTATTTTCACTCAACCTTTCATGGCATTTCAGAGGTACGCACTTCTACTAGCAGCTGTACTCCTTCCGAGCGGCTAAACCCCTTCCGGCAGCTGTGCCCCTTCCGAAAACTGCACTCCTTCAGGCGACTAAACCCCTTCCGAAGGCTGCACTCCCTCGGGAGGCTGAAAACCCTCCGGCAGCTGTGCCCCTTCCGGTGGCTGCGCTCCCTCGGGCGACTGAAAACCTTCCGGAGACTGCGCTCCCTCCGGCGGCTAAACCCCTTCCGAAGGCTGCGCTCCTTCTGGGCGGCTAAACCCCTTCCGGCAGCTGTGCCCCTTCCGAAGGCTGCACTCCTTCAGGCGACTGAAAACCTTCCGGAGACTGCGCTCCCTCCAGCGGCTGAAATCCTTCTGGTGGCTGCGCTCCTTCAGGCGGCTGAAATCCTTCCGGTGGCTGCGCTCCTTCAGGCAACTGAAAACCCTCCGGCAGCTGTCCCTGCTCTTGTGGCATATCTCCGTCCATTCCTCTATGGCTCCCCCAGCCCTCTTTTCCTCCCCATACATTTCCTGGTCCGGGGCCAAAACCACCCATGCCTTTCCCATAAATCAGATTGTCCAATGTAACAGAATGTTCCGTCTCACCCGCCGAAATGATATATGTCTCTCCCTGCTTTAAATCCGGACTGCTGACCACTATGGAATCAAAATCACTTTCAGCCGTATAAGAAACCAGTATCTCTCCCTGGACATTTTTCACCATCACCTCAGTACCTGCATTCTGTTTGTCTGTCTGAATCAATATGGAACCCTGGGTGGAAGTTTCGCCAAAATTCATCGCCATTCCCGAGCTTCCCACTGCCACTACAATCCCACCTGTTATCTCTCCCACGCCATCATAATCAAGCGCTCCGTTTGCATGGTTCTCAGGTCCTGAAATATAAACTTCACCTCCTGTCACTGTCAATGTTCCATTGGAATCTATCCCGTCTCCATCCGCCCGAATATTTATGATACCCCCGGAAATTACCAAGGTAGAATCGTTTGCTTCCGCAAAACTCTCCCTGCCGAACGGCCCTTTGTTCCCACTCTGGTCATTGCCCCCTGCCGCATTCAAACCATCGTCAGTGGCGTACAGCCGAATCTTCCCACCGGAAATCACTACATGATTGCCCTCAATTCCTTCATAACTATCGGTTATATCAATGCTGCCTCCCGCAACCATCACAGTGTCATCCGCATGAAATCCGTCATCCCCTGTGGCTATCTGGAACTCACCGCCATATATGGTAAGATTTACATTGGAATGCAATGCGTCATCCTGAGAATCTATGATAAATTTGCCTCCATTTACCACCAAATCTCCTGATGCCTTTATTCCTTTCGCGCTCACCTCTCCCCCTGTTTCATCTCTCGCCAAGGTTTTCTCAGCGCTGCCTCCCCCTGCCGCAATCACAAAATTTCCCCCATCAATCTGTAGAAAATTTCCTGCGCTGATTCCATCTCCATGAGCGGTAATTGTAATCTCCCCTCCCCCAATGTAAACATATCCCTTTTCTGTATTCGTATCATGCTCGGAATGTATCCCATCTTTGCCTGATGTAATAGCACAGGTGCCTCCCGCAACCCGTACACTGTCCTTTCCGGAAAGTCCATGTCCAGGCGCCGAAACGGTAAGATTGCCATCCGTAATCTTCAGATCATCTTTGGAGACAATCCCATGACCTTCCGCCGCCTTGATTTCCAGGCTTCCCCTGCCGTTAATCGTCAGATTGCTTTTGGCAAAAATCACTCCGTCTATCTTATTATCATCCAATACCCTATAGCCGCCTTCATTTTCCAGCATGTTGACAGAGCCTTCCGCCAAAGTGATAAACACCTTATCCGCTGACGATACATAAATGGCCGCGTTTTCACTGTTGGATATGACCACATTATCCAGCACCAGCTGAATCTTATCCATATCCCCTGCCGCAACTACAATCATTCCCTCCCGCAAAGTACCGGTTAGATAATATGTGCCTTCTTCCACAATCCAAATCTTGCCATCCTCCACCGTAACCGCCTGAGAATCGCATTGAGCAGAATTATCTGACAGAACTATCCTCACGCCCTCCTTTTCCTCTCCTTCCAGATCCCTGTCCGTGAACATATCCTCCCTTGTAACCAGACTGACAGCAGCCGCATTTACCTCTAAGTCATTTTTTTGTTGTTCTTTTGTCTCTTCATAAAATGTGTCAGAAATATTTCCACAGGCTGCCATTGTCAATACTGCCATACTGACTGCCATGATAAGCGCTCTTTTTTTATAACCATATCTTTTTCCCATATCTTTTCCCATACTTTTTCTCTTTTTTCCCATGCTTCTTCCCTTCCGGTTCCTGTTGCTGTCCAATTTTTCGGTTCCTGTTGATTATAATTCGCTCACCGTTGTATCTTGACATGAGATAGATATTTCCAGATTTCCATTTCTGACCCGGAGTTTGTCAATCAACTCCTTTTCTTCCTTAGAACTTTTGAGTGCCAGCTGATATGTAAGCTTAAAAAGGCTTCCCAAATTGGTTGTCTTCACCTGGGTCAACTCATAAGACTCCGTAAATTCATGCAGAATTTCATCAAATACCCCTGTGTAATCCAAATCTTCCGGAATGGTAATATGAAGGACCTTGTACTTCTCCCTGTTTTTTTTCACCCCAAAGTCAATTCTATGATAAAGAAGCATACTTCCGCCTAAAATCAAAGCAAATAACACTGCGTATCCCAGATACCCCATACCTGCGATAAGTCCGGTACACATGGCAAGAAAAATAGCTCCTATTTCTTTCGCCGTACCAGGCGCCGAGCGAAAACGAACCAGGCTGAACGTCCCTGCCACAGCCACGCTTGTCCCAATATTACCATTCACCATCATAATCACCACACACACTACTGCCGGCAGAGTGGCCAAAGTCACCAGAAATCCTTTTGTGTACCGATTTTTATATGTATAGATTCCTGCCAACAAAAGCCCAATGAACAAAGACACCCCAAGACATAATAAAAAATCACTGACAGAAATAAGCGCTGCGGACGATGAATCAAAAATCCCTGTGAATATTGTGTGCATTCTATAAAATCCTCCTTCAAAATTTGTGCTACGAAATACTTCTCTTCTCATCAGACAGTTCCCTGTCCCGAAACCTCAGATAGGCGTTTCCATACTTTGAAAAAGAAGTTTTTCTGATTTTTTCCTGCGATAATACCTTTGCCATCCAGATCGGCAGACTGTTCGGGGTCTTTACTTCCATCAGCACCTGTCCGGGAGCAAGAATGGATTCCCCGTAGATGCCTGTGCCCAAAGACAAATCTGTATCCCGCCACAATATATTCTCATCAAAAGTAATCCGAAATTCGCTTGGTACCTTTGTAAAATACGCCTCCCTTTCATAGGAAAGAAACACTTTGGGCGCTAATGTTTTATAAAATCCCAACACATAATCAATCTCTTTTATAATCTGTGTTTTTTCCGAAACCTGAGTCTTTCCCGTCAAATATTCCATGGCCTGTACACGCGCGGCGCTGAAACGCCGTTTGTAAACCACGGAATCATATTTCTTCTTCAGCTCCACGAACACCTCTTCTTCAGGCCCCGCCTGTTTATAACTTCTGACACGCAGCTTCTCTTTGTATACAGGTTTCTCCAGAGATGCTCTGATAAGACGATAAGTATCCGTATCAAAATAAATATTTCGGATGGTACTATGCCCGTATTTATCCAAAACCATATAGGGTTTCATAGCCTCCATGATTTTCTCCCGCTGTCTTTTAGAAAGCAAAAACTTAATTTCATATCTCTGAAAGGTCATTTGTGGCATTTCTTTTCTATCCATACGCAGTCCTCCTATTCCAGTGCCGTCTTTAGATTATGGCATCCTTAGCAGGGAAGGGGTTCCGCCGCTAAGGCATCTGAAATCTTTCCTGATATTTGTTCTGGTTTCAAAGCCAATCTTAGCAATCCAACCTAAATACTGCCTAAAAAATATGTGAATTTTCTGTGTTATCTTTGGACCACTTCTGTCCCAAAGCTTTTCTTCTCTTATCCGATTAAAGTGATTGCTGACCTTTCCCAATACAGATATCTATAAAATAAGTTTACTCGTCAAGGCTGTTGCTGACCTTTCCTTCTTGCGCAGGCACAGTGGATATGTTAGTATGGAAACAGATAACGAAACACAAGTACAGGGGATTTTCCTATGCGAATACTGATTGCAGATGATGACAAAGACATTGCAAGGGCTCTGACAGCCCTTTTTGAACATAATCATTACAGTGTGGATGCTGTTTTCAATGGTACGGATGCTCTGGACCATGCCCTGATTGGAGGGTATGACGGCGTCATATTGGATATTATGATGCCGGGCATGGATGGCATAGAAGTACTGCGACGGCTGCGCGCAAAGGGCTGCACCACCCCAATATTGCTGCTCACCGCAAGAAGCGATGTGGAAGACCGTGTAAACGGCCTGGATGCCGGGGCCGATGATTATCTGCCCAAACCCTTTGCCGCCAGCGAACTTCTTGCAAGAGTACGGGCCATGCTGCGCAGAAAGGAAAACTACAGTACAGATATATTGGAATATGGGGGTCTGAGCCTGAACCAGGCCACCTTTGAGTTGAATTGTAACAATCATTCCCTTCGGCTTGGCAGCAGGGAATTTCAGATGCTCCAGCTTTTGATGCGGTCTCCCGGCACCATCATTCCCACGGAACAGTTTATGGAACGCATCTGGGGCTGGGACTCCGAAGTGGAAGTGAGTATTGTATGGGTATATGTATCCAATCTCAGAAAGAAATTTGACAGTCTTGGCAGTTGTGTCAGTATCAGAGCCATTCGTGGGGTAGGATACTGCCTTGAGGAAAAGCGCCAGGCATGACAAAATTAAATCATATTTCCTAAATCATATTTCATTCTAAACACATTATGGAAAGGATTCCCATCATGATTCCAAAGCTTCGCCGAAAATTCATATCCATCACCGCCGCTGCCCTGTTTGTGGTGATACTGCTGTTAATCGCAGCCATTAACTTTGTTTTCGTCTTCCAGACCAGCCGGAGCCTGGATTTCCGCCTGAGTCATGTCATGAACGCAGCAGCTCCTGAAGCTCCCCCGCCGGCAAATAATTCTTTCCATGCCGATGAAATCCCCAACGCTGCTCCTCCCGGATTCCATGATGACTTACACCGTTTTCCCGACGGCATAACCGATTTTTCACGCCCTTTTGATATGAAACTGCAAATTCGTTTTGACGGCTGTTTGATTTATTTGAACATGGACGGAACCATCCGGGAACTTCGACAGGACGCCGCGGAACATTACACCCAAAACGAACTGGAGGATATTGTGGCAGCGATTCTTCAGAGCGGAAAAGAAAGCGGCTGGATTGAATACTTCAAATTCCAGCTGGAAAACCATACAGCTCCCGGAGGCGCTGCGGAGATAAAAATCGGACTGATTAACGCTTCTTCCGATTTGTATTCCATACGCAATGTGCTGATTATCTCTGTCATTATCGGCGTTCTCAGTTTCCTGCTGGTATTGGTAATCATTATTTTGGCTTCCCGAAAAGCAGTAAAACCCATGGAGGAAAGTTATCTTCGCCAGAAGCAGTTCGTCACGGACGCCGGCCATGAATTGAAAACTCCGCTCACTGTCATCTCCGCCAACAACGAACTGTCCAAGATGATTTATGGCGACAGCGAGTGGTTTGACAGCATTGACAGTCAGGTGACAAAGATGAATCGACTCATAGGAAGTCTTATCGACCTGGCTCGAATGGATGAAGAGCAGACTCCCATATTCGCTCCTTTTAATATAAGCGACGCTGTATATGACACCGCTAAATCCTTTGAACATCTGATACTCGCAAAAGGACTGGGGATGGCTTTGGAGATTGAGGAGAATATTATTTATTCCGGCGATGAATCCAAGATCCGTCAGACGGTATCCATTTTGATGGATAACGCCGCAAAATACTGCGATAAAAACGGGGAAATAGCGGTAATATTTCATGCGGGAAAACAGATTCGCCTGCAAGTAATCAATGATTATTCCGCTGCGGACTGTGATTTCAGCAAAGTGTTTGAACGCTTTTACAGAGCGGATAAGGCAAGAACCCCCGATGGCAGTTATGGATTGGGATTGTCCATAGCCAAATCCATTGTAGACCTGCACAGGGGTAAGATACATGCCGCCATACCGGAACATGGAAAACTTATGTTTGAAGTTATCCTTAATTAATGCGCGCTAAACCATTCCAGAGCAACTTTTTATCAAAACTTCTTTTCCCTCAAAAGCAAAGCCATATTTTCGGATTCGTTCCCGATAGATTCCCCTGTTCTCCAAAGCCGTCTCGTATCGCTGTTCTTCAATCTGTTTCAACGCAGCATCCGCAGTATTCTCCAAAGATTTCTCCTCGCCTGCGTCCCTGACCTTGAATTCCATTATCATGGCATTGTCGGTTTTATTCTTCGGCTCCAACATCACATCATATCTTCCAAAACCGCTCTCTCGATTGGATGTAATGATGTAGCGGTCTGCCAACTCCACAGAAAGCCCCAGCACGAAGCCATGGTAGAACCGCTCCGGCTGCGTCTCCATAGAGGGATTTCTTCCGCTGTCAAAGTAGCTGAATGCGGCCAGGGCCACCCGGTTCATATATGCGTTCATGGACTTTATATCATCCCGCAGCAACGCTCTGATAAAGCCATTGTAGACTGTCCCAGTACCGGAGAACCATTTCCGAATCATTTTCCGGAACATAATTTCTACTTCTTTATTCGTCAGCGCCAGTTCATACAAATCTGCTCCTGTATCCTCATTTAACCAATAACTCTCCGTCTTTAGGTATCCGCCTGCCAGAAAAAGGCTCCAAACAGCATTCTCGTCTGCGTCTAACTGGTCAAATATAATCTGCTCATCAATTTCTTTGTACAGATGCTCGCCTTTCAGCAAATTCTCCATGGATATTTTTATCTCTGCGCTTCCCTCCCGGATCAGCTTATCCACCAGACCGTTGCTGCTGGTGTTGGCCCAATAGGTGGAAAGTCTTCCTGCTTTCAAATAATTTATGATAGACCAAGGATTATAAATATCTCTGCATTTTCCAAAGGTAAAGCCATCGTACCACTTTTTTACTTCGGTACCCTTATCCTTCACCCCATACTCATCCAGCGCAGCAAAAACTTCCTCCTCTGTAAATCCAAAACAATCCTCATACATCTCTGATGTCGATGTTACTACTGTCAAGTGATTCAGATCTGAGAAAATAGACTCCTTGCTCACTCTGGTAATCCCTGTCATAACTGCCCGTTCCAGATACGGATTCGTCTTAAAAGTGGAGTTGAACAATCCTCTCATGAATTCCACCATCTCCCGCCAATAGCCATGTATCCATGCCTCCTGAAGAGGAGTGTCGTATTCGTCCAACAAGATAATAACTTTCTTTTCATAGTAACCTGACAGATAACCAGACAGATATTTTAAAGAATATGCAGCATGGGAATCCGTCATTTCTGTCAAAACCTTGTGAAAAAGCTCTGTTTCCCCTTCCTTCAGACTCCCTCCTGCCAACAAAAAATCATATTTACGGTACATTTCTTTGATAAGCATGCAAATCTTTTCCTTTGCCAAAGCGAAAGTATTCGCCTTTACATCTGCAAAACTCAAAAAAATCACTGGCCAGGTTCCCTGAAGTTTGCGATACTTCTCGTCGTTCCATATGGATAACCCCTCAAAGACCCCTCCCTGCCCCGCATACTCCACAGAGAGGAACCTCTCCAGCATATTCATGTTCAGGGTCTTCCCGAATCTTCGGGGACGGGTAATCAGAGTTACATCGTCTCTGTTTTCCCACCACTGTCTGATAAAATCTGTTTTATCAATATAAAAAGTATTTTCTGTTATCAACTTTTCAAAGTTTTGAATTCCGATCCCTACCGTTCTTGCCATGTTATTCATACTCCCCTGCGCCATATTGAGTTTTTATGCCTATTTCACATTATATATGTTTTTCTTATAATGTACAAGTCAGTCACAGAGTTTGTTTCGGCACTGATTCTGTATATAAAATTCCATCAAGTGATAGCAATGAAGGAATTTTGTATCTGTATTACTAAAATCTTCTGAAAACATGTTTAAACTGCCTGTCGGATTTACAGCCAAATCAGTAAATGTCAGATACGCATTATAACACTTATACCCAAATTACCTATCTACCGTTTACAAATCCTTATCTCCACAATGCTGACAGCCAATAAATAAAAAGGAGATAGTGCCTGCTCAGCTTCCCGCCACGAAATCGACTCCATCCCCTTTTTCATCAAATATTCTTTTCCGCAAGCTCACCCCTGCTCAAACTTCTCCCGAAGTTTCCCCAGCGCTTTCTTCTCGATCCGGCTCACATAGCTTCGTGAAATCCCCAGAGCCTCCCCTATCTCATTCTGCGTCACTTCCCGGTTTCCATACAGACCATAGCGCATAATCAGAATCTGCCGCTCCCGTTCTGTCAGGTCGGAATTTATCAGCGCAAACAATCTCTTGATATTTCCGGTCAGTTCCATATTTTCCACAATATCCGGTTGGGTCTGTTCTATTACATCCACCAGATGAATCTCGTTTCCTTCCTTGTCCTGGCCAATTGGTTCAAACAAAGACACTTCTCGGGAAGATTTCTTTTTTCCCCGCAGGAACATCAATAATTCGTTTTCGATACATCTACAGGCATAAGTGGCAAGCCTTCCCTTTTTATCATCAAATGTCTTAATCGCTTTTATCAGTCCAATGCAGCCAATGGAAATCAGATCGTCTATGTCCTCATCCGCGTTCTGGTACTTTTTGACAATATGCACCACCAGTCGCAGATTCCTTTCCACCAATGTTTTCTGTGCCTGTGCGGCTTCCTCCGGGGAACCTTCCCGAAGCAAACGGATAAATTCGGCCTCTTCCTCCTGGGTCAACGGCTTTTGAAATGTCTCCAAACCAACCCCCCATGGATTACTCTTACATTTATTTTATGTGGCAATTTCATCCATGTGCCTGTCACCGACGCAAAAACGGTGTCCTTATTCCCTATAAAAACTGAGCCATCACATAGTTGCTCAAATCCATTCCCTTTTCTGTCAGGGCAATCCTTCTTCCAGTCTCTTTTAGAAGTCCATCCCTAATGTTTCTTTGCATCACATTCCCATATACAGATTCCATGGCACATCCGAACAGTTCCTGAAATCTCTCCCGACTCACGCCTTCCGTCATACGAAGTCCAAGAAACATAAACTCTTCCATCTGTTCCTTTCTGCTTAAAACCTGGATTTCTTCTCTGCACCCCAGGGGATTTTTCAGATAACGTTCCAATGACGTTCCATTTTTAAACCGGACATTTTCCACCAGGGATGCCGCTCCAATGCCAAATCCCACATAATTGCGCCTCTGCCAATACCCGCAATTATGAATACAGACAAAACCATCTTTTGCGTAATTGGAAATTTCATATTGACCATATCCATTTTGGGCCAGGATTGCCTGGGTTTCCCAGTACATATGCCTGTCCGTATCTTCATCCGGAAGTTCCAGGCATCCCTTTTCATATTTGTCATACAAAGGAGTTCCCTCCTCCAATATAAGGCTGTATGCGGAAATATGCTCCGGCGGAGGAATCAGCGCCAGAATCTTCCCCAATGTCTTCCTGTATCCCTCTATCTTCTGACCTGGAAGGGAACTCATAAGATCCACATTGATATTGGAAAATCCTGCTTTCCTGGCTTCCGCATAGGTTTCCATAAACGCTTCCCAAGTATGAATTCTGCCAAGAAGCGCAAGCTCCTCATTGTCAGCAGACTGTAACCCAATGCTCAAACGATTGATACCTGCCTCATAATAGCGTGACAGCTTCTCATATGTAACAGAACCGGGATTTACCTCAATGGTCACTTCCGCCCCCTGAACCAGTCCATATTTTTCTCGAACCACTGTAAGGAGACTGCTGATATCTTCCTCCGAAACTACGGAAGGAGTTCCTCCTCCGATAAATACAGTAACCACCCTATTGTCCCCATATTGAAAAGCACTTCCCGCCGTTTCGGCAAGAAGCGCCTTCATATAATTTCGTTTTGTCTCCTCATCCGCCGGAGCGGACAGGAAATCACAGTACGAACATTTACGGACACAAAAGGGAATGTGAAAGTACAGCTCCAATTCTCCTTTTTTAACTTCCGGGACATTCATTACTGAATCCTTTCTATTATGAGTTCCGTCCCTGCACTTCGCTGCCCTCACTAGGGAAGGAATTTTCGTCTGTGTAGTTCAACAGACGCAAATTCCTTCCGGGCCGCTCCGTTTCGGGACTGTTTTTATGTTCCGTCCCTGCACTTCGCTGCCCTCACTAGGGAAGGAATTTTCGTCTGTGTAGTTCAACAGACGCAAATTCCTTCCGGGCCGCTCCGTTTCGGGACTGTTTTTATGTTCCGTCCCTACACTTCGCTGCCCTCTCTTGGGAAGTAATTTTCGTCTGTACAATTCAACAGACGCAAATTACTTCCGGGCCGCTCCGTTTTGGGACTGTTTTTTTAAGTTTTGTCACTTCACCTTGCTGCTTTTCCTTCAATCGTCATCTAGTTTTAATACGCTCATGAATGCCTTTTGAGGTATTTCTACATTTCCTATCTGACGCATGCGCTTCTTTCCTTCCTTTTGCTTCTCCAAAAGTTTCTTCTTACGGGTGATGTCACCACCATAGCATTTCGCAAGAACATCCTTGCGCATGGCCTTAACTGTCTCTCTGGCAATTACCTTGCCCCCCACCGCAGCCTGAATGGGAATCTCAAAAAGATGCCTGGGAATCTCGTCTTTGAGCTTCTCGCACATTCTGCGTCCCCTCTCATAGGCGGAATCCGCATGAACAATAAAGGACAGGGCATCCACTTCTTCCTTATTAATCAAAATGTCCAGTTTTACCAGTTTGGACACTTCATACCCCTTGATATCATAGTCAAACGAAGCATAACCACGGGAACGGGATTTCAGGGCATCGAAGAAATCATATATAATCTCATTCAAAGGCAGTTCGTATTTCAGCAGCGCACGGCTTGCCTCAATATATTCCATCCCCAGGTAACGTCCCCTTCTCTCCTGACAAAGTTCCATAATAGAGCCTATAAATTCACTTGTCACCATAATCTCCGCGCTGACCACCGGTTCTTCCATATGCTCGATCTCAGAAGGGTCCGGCAGATTGGAGGGATTGGTAAGTTCAATCATATCTCCATTTGTCTTATACACCTTATATACAACACCAGGGGCCGTAGTCACCAGATCCAGGTTATATTCCCGTTCCAGACGTTCCTGGATTACTTCCAAATGCAGCAAGCCAAGGAATCCGCAGCGGAAGCCGAATCCCAGTGCCACAGAGGTCTCCGGTTCGTATTGCAGCGATGCGTCATTTAACTGCAATTTTTCCAGGGCATCCCGCAAATCAGGATATTTTGCCCCATCCGCCGGATATAAACCACAGTACACCATGGACTGAACCTTTTTATATCCAGGCAAAGGCTCTTTGCAGGGATTGTTGTCGTCTGTCACCGTATCCCCCACTGCGGTATCCTTCACATTCTTTATGGATGCCGTAATATATCCAACCATTCCGGCGGACAATTCTTCACAGGGCAGGAAACGGCCTGCGCCAAAATACCCTACTTCCACTACTTCTTCCCTGGCACCCGTGGCCATCATACGGATTACCGTACCTCTTTTCACGGTTCCCTCCATAATACGGCAAAAGACAATGACTCCCTTATAGGGGTCATAAAGGGAATCAAAAATCAGCGCCTGCAAAGGAGCGCCCGGATTCCCTCCCGGCGCCGGTACTTTGGCCACAATCTGTTCCAATACTTCCTCTATATTAATACCGTTTTTGGCGGAAATCAAAGGGGCATCCTGAGCTTCCAGCCCTATCACATCCTCTATCTCTTCAATGACTCTCTCAGGTTCTGCGCTGGGCAGGTCAATTTTATTAATCACAGGAAATACATCCAGATCATGGTCAAGCGCCAAATAGACATTCGCCAAAGTCTGGGCTTCAATTCCCTGCGCTGCGTCCACCACCAATACCGCACCGTCACAGGCCGCCAGAGAGCGGCTCACTTCATAATTAAAATCCACATGTCCGGGAGTGTCTATGAGATTAAATATATACTCTTCCCCATCCTGGGCCTTGTACACTGTCCTGACCGCCTGGGCTTTGATGGTGATACCCCGCTCCCGTTCCAACTCCATGTTATCCAACACCTGTGCCTGCATCTCCCTGCTGGTCAGCAGGCCGGTATGTTCAATAATTCGATCAGCCAATGTGGATTTGCCGTGATCTATATGGGCAATAATGCAAAAATTACGAATTTTGCTTTGTTCCATCTTTTGTCCTGCGCCTTCCATCTTATACCTCCCCGCACGCCTGCCCTTCCGCATGGATATTCAAACACACTTGGGCGCCCTGCTCTCTTTCCTTTTTATCACAATCCGTCTCCCATTGGGCTTTCACTGATACCGGAGACAAACCGCAAACATGATTGTATCAGAAATTTACAGGATTGTCCAGATGATTTGCGGTACTGCTTTTATCATTCCTCCCCGGACAGCACCATATCCAGAATGTGCGCCAGCGGATCACAGGCGTTCATGGCTTCCTCCACCGTATTATTCTGCGCTCCCAATTCAATCAACAGATATTTGGGACATAAATGCATATTATAGCGATACCCTTTTAAATATATCCTTCTGGTAAGCCCCGGATAATATTCCATTGCTTTTAATTGCATCTGAAAAGAAAACGCAAGATTACTGTCTAAATTTTCATTGTACAAATAGGCAATATTGCCGGTTTTCCTGGTACGGGACATACCGTTGAAAAACATAAACCGAGCGGTGGGCCGTCCGTCCAGATCCATCGCAAGTCTGGTTCCCTCGGGCATCTCGTCCCTATGTAAGTCAATTACCACCTGGATGGTGGGATTATCTTCCAATAACTGTTCTATCTCCGGCAAAGCGTTGGCATAGGCATTGTCTCTGGATTTCACATCATATTGTCCTCTATGATGCAATACTTCATATCCATAATCCAAGGTAAGAATTTCTGTCAGCCGATCCCCCACTCCCATGATGGTGGTAGACTCATCCCCAGCCACCGAGTCGCTGAAAGCTTCTTGAGAATGGGTATGATAAATTAGAATCTGGGGCCCCGGGCTTCCTTTTGGAATGGTCATATCTGCCTTCAGCAGTTTATCAACATTCAGCTTGTCGCTGCCGGCACTGGTATTAGGGTCAATGGTATAAAACTGCCGAATCAATGTGTCATAATCTCTCAGGTTATCCAGACCAATATTATTTTGCACCCCATGAGGCACAAAAGAGGATATCTGCATCTGTAATGCCGCTTCATTTTCCGCCCGCAAAAGCTCCTTCAAGGTTTCTTCCATACTGTTGTCATCCGTATCCCCACCTGCGGAGTTTTCAATCCATAATCCTACCTTGCTCTCCCCCGTACCCTGTTCCTTCCCAGCAGGATTTTCTCCCACATTCATGGAAGAATCTCCTGTTGTCTGTTCCCCCACCCAGGAATGTGTATTTTCATCCTCCTGCCCTGGTATACTTTCTGATGGCCCCATTCCTTCACCATACCCTTCTTCCGCCTCTGCCATCAACAATGTTCTGTAATCGGCTGTGGCTTCATTGTCTTCCGCAGCCCCTTTATCCGCCATATATCCATAAAGCGGAAACAGGCAATCCACCTGTGAACGCAGCAGCCACCATACGCCATGGACACTTTCTTCCGCATACGCTATTTCCGGCATGAATTGTCTGTATATCACTTCTTCCGTTCCCTGCGCTATACTCATCAACATTGTATTTCCAAAAGAATTATAATCCTGTTCCACCTCTTTAGCCTCAACGCCACAGCGATTGGCAAATACCTGTATTCCCAAAAGCAGCGTTGACAACAGCAAAAAACGCTTTGCCAAATTTCCCGAAAATACCTTCTTGTCTACAGCAACACACTTCCTTTCCGGCATCTCCAATTCCATGTCTAATATATGCCAGTACTTCTTGTCCCATGTGCATTTTCCGCCCCAAGACACAATCTACTTTTCCATAAAAGTCTCTCCAATGGCAATGTTAATTCCTTCTGAAACTGTGAAACTGACTCTCTTGATAACTGCGTCAATGTCCTTTCCTGTCATATACATATTATTCAAATCGGCAAAGTTCAATTGTTGTTTTTCCTTATATCTGACACAGGACAAATCTTTCTCTTCCTCCAACATTTTCTCCAGGGCGTCACCCACTATGGTTGCCGCATCCACCACTGTAGGAATGCCAATGGCTATCACCGGCACGCCAAGGCTTTCCTGTGTCAGGGCATTTCTGTGATTGCCCACACCGGAACCGGGCTGAATCCCTGTATTTGTAATCTGAATGGTTCGGTTGAGCCTTTTTGTACTGCGGGCCGCCAGCGCATCAATGACAATCAAGGTGTCAGGTGCGGTTTCCGTCACCACTCCTTTGACAATTTCCGCAGTCTCCATTCCGGTTTTTGCCATCACTCCCGGTTCCAGCGCACTGATTTGATTCATTTTGTCGCAATTATAAGCCGCTGCCCCATATTCTTTCACAATATGCCGGGTGATAAAGAGATTATCCACCACCTGGGGGCCTAACGCGTCCGCCGTTACCTCTCTGTTTCCCAATCCCACCACCAGAATGGATTGTTCCTTGTCAGCATCGGGCAGCAAATCCAAAAGTTCCTGCGCAAGACAATTTGAAATTTCTCTGTGATAGTCATCATCCGGTTCCACCATGGCAGGAGCCTCCATGGTAACATAGATACCAATCGGTTTCCCCATGGCTTTTGCAGCGTTTTTGGTGTCAATCATAACTTTGGTGACATGAATATTCTCCTCTTCCAGATCATATTCTTCTACTCTGACCCCTCGCAGTTCACTGTCCGCATTGCTGATACTTTCCCTGGCCTCAAGCGCCAGATCCGTCCTCATCTGAAAATTTCCCATATTCAATTTCCGTCCCTCACATTATTATCCGCAATTTTGTGCTACCTTTTCCATCGCTTCTTTGCAATAACGAATAATAACATTTTATCCAATTTTTCTTCTAATATGTCTTGACAAATTTTCTATATTTTACTAAACTATAGAAGTATGTTTACATAAGTCCTCCGTGTCTGGCTTGTGTATAGCATGAATTCAACAATTCAACAAATGGGAGGTGTAAGACTTGGCTAATATAAAATCCGCTAAGAAGAGGATCCTGGTAAACCGTACAAATGCCGAAAGGAACAAAGCGATCAAATCCGGTGTTAAGACCGCAATCAAGAAGGTTTACGCAGCTATCGAAACTGGTGACAAGGCTGCCGCAAAGGCACAACTGGCTGCTGCCACCAAAGTCATCGAAATGGCTGGAAGCAAGGGCGTATATCACAAAAATAATGTTGCCCACAAAGTTTCCCGTATTAATACTGCCGTAAACAAGATGGCTTAACTTTCATATATAGCATAAAAGCACCCTCCCATCGGGAAGGTGCTTTTTATTTTTATGTACAGGGCCGCACAGAAGAAATATGCCGCTGACGCAGAGCAAGAGTCCTGCTTGATTGCACAGAAAAATGTCAACAAAAGCTGACAGACGCCCGGCGCATGGGCAGGAGAATTGAAATCTTCCCCTGCTGGATTTTCAATGTCTGTGGCTTCCGCCCCCGTGGCTGGCTCCACTGCGGCTGTGATGATGTCCTCCCCCGCCGCCTCCGCCACTTCCGTGTCCGCTGCTGTTTGTCTCAATCCTCCTCGTCACCACAGTTTTTCTCACAAATTCATCAGATTTTCCGTTGAGCACAGGTTTTCCCCCCGCCACATACGCATTTACCGCAGTTGTATTTGCGGCTTTCTTCTGCCTCAAGTTTACAGCAGCATAAATTCCGGCCGCAACCAGAGGCAGAATCAATATCACAGCCCAGGGAACAATTCCCCTTATCCCCCGTCCATACATCTCATCAACCATATCAACATAGGCCATATAGGCTTTATAGGGGTCTGTTTCGTAATACCTGTCAACCGCGTTCAGCACCTGGTCAATATCATACATACTGAATGCCCACTCCACCCTTCCGCTGGTGGAGAGATGTTCTCCATTCTGCCCCGGATACCAGTTATGCAAAAGCAAAACTCCATCACCTTCAAAGTCCTTATTATACCCGTAGCCATTCTCATCCCAAAAATCATCCGCAAGATCCTGCATATTCCGTTCCCAATCCGTATAACGTAAACCATATTGTTTGGCCTCCGTCCCTTCCACCGGAAGGCTCACCGTAACCAGTACAATGTGAATACGCGCTTTCCGTTCCGTTTGGGCTATATGACTGCGAAGGTTTTCCTCTTCTTCTTCTGTAAGTACCCCGGCGTAATCATACACCCTTTCCGCAGGCGCCTTAAGGTTCTCCCTTTTTCCCAGGCTAAGCGCTATGCAGAGCGCCGCCAATACTCCTATCACCCCAAACCACACACCGAAATAGCGTAGATACTGCTTAATTGCTTCCTTCTTAAAATCCTTTTCCATCTGCCATCCCTGCCTCATATGAGTCCCATTATAATATTCAACAATGTCAAAATCACCGTAAGGCATCCCCACAAAGTGATTGTATATCCCCAAACCTTTCCTGCGGAAATGGGCGCCGTCCCCACAATCTTTCCTGTCTGCCCATTGACATAGAAAGGATACTCCTGCTCTTTATATTGATATATGTATTTCCACACCGGCAGAAGACCATAATCCGCATGACTTTCTCTCACATTGACGTCCTGCCTTACCACTCTGACTGAGTGGTATCCTCCATAACTCTCTTTTAAAAGCTTCAACGCATCCGCTTTCATTAGCAAATTGGCACGATTCTCTACCGCGTCGGAACCCATATTGTATTTTTCTCCATGGAAGCCGGACATATATTCCGGCGAAAATCCCAGCATCTGGCTATAATCAAAAGGCGCAAGCAAATCCATCACATCATCCGGCATCTGCTCTGAAGCATCCACAGGTATCTTTCGGAAGCTGATATCCATACTTCGAGATATGGCATAAAACGCCGTCTCTGTATATTCCGTATTACCGCTTCTCCAGACTCTGACTTTTGTGCCTTCGCCCTGAAAATAACAGCCCGTCTCATAGTCATAAAACCAGTATGGCACATACATTCCCCGCATACTGTTCAGTCTTGCCTCTGACATAAAATCCGCCGGAGCAAATCGAAACTTTTTGAATTTCTCCCGCAGCAGCCCCTTGCAGGCTTCCTTCCCCATCTGAAAAGGTATCATCATTTTAGGAGCATACACTCCCTCCACCCGCTCATTAAAAATCAAATAACTGTCACAATATGGGCATTGCCCTGCGCTGGTATGCTCTTCCAACGGAATCTCTCCCCCGCAATTAGGACACAGTGACATTGCCCCAGTCTGGGATTCCTGCCTGTTCTGACTGCCCTCACTTTCACAAAATGGACAATACATCCCATGCTTTTCTGGGCTGTACACCACATTGCCCCCACAGTTCTTACATCTAAAAATCATCTTCTTCCCACCTTCTTCGTTTCTTTCAAGCTCCCCAATTCATACAGCAAAACACAGGCAAACAATCTCTTCCCCCATACCGCCCTCAATTCACAGCACAAAAACAGGCAGGAACGCAGCGCCACCCAAACCAACCGCAACGCCGCTATCCTCCTGAACTTTTTCTTTCCTGCCATACTCTCTGCTATTACCCCAGGATTTCTCCCGCCAAACTCACAATATAATATCCCATCCGTCCGTTATGGGAGTTTTGAACTGCCGCTCCATACCCGTACTCTCAATTCCAGTCAAATAGCGCATTGACGTTACTGCGCACAGGATTCAGTCACAGAACACCACAATTTTAGAAGGGGTAGTCTGGGCCGGAATGCTCCTGGTTGAGCTGCCATAGACCACCATGAGCGTGTGGTTTGCCGGGCTTCCCTGAAAATACTGATTGTTGGTGGTTCTAATATCCACACTTGCGTCTATATGCAGCTCCAATGTCCTGCTCTCATTTACCATGGAGGTATTATAAAATCCCAAATCCACGTTACGGCCGCTCTTTTCCCGGGCCACAGCAACCGCATTATATTGGGGCGGATAAATTAGCGGCATGGGCGCATCCGCCGCATACCAAAAAGTACAAGTCATTCCGACGGAAAGAGTATCAAAATCCAATACATAAGTGGATGGTGTAAGGGTAAAATTCACCGTATTTCCATCCATATCCTCCAAAGTAACAAAAATCACGCAGCCATTGGCACGACGGCTGCCTATCCTGGTGGGAACCATATCCACAATGGTACCCGTGACAGAACCGAAACGGTTCCTCTTTAAAGGTCTGTTTTGTTCAAACACAAAATCCATCTCTTCTCCCGCATTATATTAACCGTCAGTCTATGATATGCCATTTATGCCGCAATTGTTACGTTCCATACACCGGCATTCATTTTCCCAAAATACATGCGTTCTTACTCTCAAATGATAATGCCTCCCCCAAGCACATATTCCCCGTCGTAAAAACAGATTGACTGCCCTGGAGCTGCGGCACGCACCGGTTCTTCAAACAAAGCGCTCACCACACCGTCGGGCAGTTTCTCAATGACACAATATGTTCCTTTATGATTGTAGCGTATCTTACCCAGAACCCGTTTAGGCTGCTCTAAGTCCTGAACTGACATAAAATTAACCTTCTCACAGAATACTTTCTCAGTAAACAAGTTCTCGTTTTTCCCAATCACCACTTCATTCGTCTCAGGACATATGCCAGTTACATACACTCTCTCCCCCATTGGCAGCTCCAATCCCCTGCGCTGCCCAATGGTATAATGTATAATTCCCTTATGCCTCCCTATGACACGCCCTGTCTCATCCACGAAATTTCCCTCTCCGGGAACCTGTTCTCCCGCTGCCCTGTCAATGAAGCCGGCATAATCATCATCCGGGATAAAGCAGATTTCCTGACTGTCAGGCTTGTATGCCACCGGCAGCCCGGCTTTCTCAGCCATATGGCGAATCTGGGACTTCTCATACTCTCCTATGGGCAGCAATGTATGCGCAAGCTGTTCCTGTGTCAGGCGATACAGAGCATAGGTCTGATCTTTTGAAGCCGTCACAGAGTTACGGATGGCATACCGCCCGTTCTCCAGTCTGGCGATTCTGGCGTAATGTCCTGTGGCAATGTAATCCGCACCCATCCCCAGACAGCGCTCCAAAAGCGCCTCCCATTTCACATAGCGGTTACAGGCAATGCATGGATTAGGAGTTCTCCCCTGAAGATATTCCCTTACAAAATACTCCATCACATGATGTCTGAATTCTGTTCTTAAATCTATCACATAAAAAGGAATCCCCAGAGCTTCCGCCACTCTTTTGGCATCCTCCGCCATTGCAAGTCCGCCGCAGATTCCCTCCCTGTCAAGGCCCTCTCCATCCTCCTGCCATGTCCGTATGGTGACACCTGTGACATCATATCCTTCTTCCTTTAACAGCCAGGCAGCCACAGAGGAATCCACACCCCCGGACATACCCACCACTACCTTTTTCTTCATATATGTTCCCATTTTAAGGCACTCACCCAGTACTCCATCCGGTCAGTATCCGCACTTTCAGTACCACCTATTTTGCCATCTACTGCGTTGTCGTCAGCAGGCGTGTCCACCGCATCGCCTCCTTCCTCCTTGCAGACTGACAAAATATCCGGCACTGGCAGTGCAGTTACTGACCGGATGGAGCACTAGAGCGTGTTTGAAAATTGCTTTCTGACAGCTGTGCGTCACAATTTGTGGTAGATTGGACCCGAATGAGGGAGGCGTAGTGGGCTACGTTGACCGAATGAGGGCCAAATATACCGCAAAGTGGGACGTGCAGATGGCGGGAATGAATTTTCAAACACGCTCTAGGCTGTCGCGTTAAGAAATTCTACACAAGATACAGGATGTCCGGTATCAGGCATACCTATCTCCAGTGTCCATGAGCCTTAACGCAACAGCCCCTGTATTTTTCCGTTACCTTTAACATTATAAGGGATTGACCTGAAAAAAACAATCATTAATTCATCTTTCTTACAATCCTGTAATACGCTATGGAAGTTCTGCGATAACTCAGAATATACACTACAGCAAATACCAGGCATATTCCCAGAGCGCATACATTCAGCAGCTCCTTCTCAAAGAATCCTATACTGCCCAGCAACACATACACCATCTTTGCCCCTATTGCGGAATGACATATGGCGCCAAGCAAAGGCAGAATAAATACCATGCTAATCTGTTTTTTAATTGTCCGGCGGATTTCTCTGTCTCCCATACCCACTTTCTGCATTATGTCAAAGTTCTTCTGATCCTCAACCCCCTCCGTTATCTGTTTATAGTACATAATAATCAAAAGACAGATTAAAAAGATTGCGCCAAAGAAAATGCCAATAAATAACAGACCTCCGTACATGCTTTCCCGTTCTTTCATCAGCTCCCTGTAGTCCTTATACTGCGCAAACCCCTTCAAACCATTTACATAAGCCTCCAATTCTCTGGAAAAATTGTCTATATTTTCCTGAACCCCCTCTGGCAGAAACCCATACAGATAAGATCTGCTCTCATAACCATCCACCCCATAGATTTGGCTTACCTGGTCAAGTTCCTCTCTGTCGGCAAAAACCACTACATAAATATCCGCAAAGCCATTTTCCGGCACTTTTTTCACTACTTTACTTTCCTTTAGTTCCTCCTGAATCTGATATTCCCGTTCTTCAAAATATACACTGTCCCCGCCATAATCGGCGCCTTCGGATAATAAAAGAATTTCTCCCGGCCTCACTGTCACCTGTGTTCCTTCCAGCAAGTTATATTCTTCCTCTGTCATGAGCAGAAACGTCTTCCAATTGGAATAATTATATGAGTCCCCCTCCTTAAGAAATGCGTTATCTTTCTTAAATGCTCTGATCTCAACATAGGAATATGACAATACATCCTGAAGTTCAATCTGATTCCGCTTTGCCAGTTCCATTGCGCCTTCCCGAAGTACCTCTTCCTCCACCCATTCTTTGCCGTAATAATAGATTTCAATTTCTCTTGAAAAACTTGAGGCAACTATAACATCCATTCCCATATAGACTGCTGTGGTACACACCACTGTAATAATAACCATGGTAGAGAAAATACATATGTTGGACAGGCTGGCTGCGCTTTTTTTCATACGGTACAGCATACCTGATATGGTAATGAAGTTCTCTGGCCGATAATAAAATTTCTTTCTTCCTTTCAGGAAGCGCAGGGAAGCAATACTTCCGGAAGTGAACAAAAAATAGGTTCCGATAATTACCAAAAACACTGCCAAAAAGAAATCCGTGAAAATCATACTGTCAAGCTGCGCGTTAACCGCCATCTGATACCCCAGAACCAGTGCCGCAACCCCTATAACGCTCCATAGCCAAATGAGCTTTGGCTCTTTCTCCCCTCTTTTGGAATCGCTCATCAATTCCACAGGATTGGCCTTTCCCACCTGTATCAGGTTTACCAGCAAATTTAACCCTGTGATAAAGGCATAAAAGCCAAGAGTATCCGTTATGGCCCCAATGCTGATACCAAATTCTACCTCCACGGGCATTTTGGCCAGATTTAAAAGCAGCAGAAAAATCAGCTTGGAAAATATCAGTCCCAACACAATGGCTGACACAACAACAATCACATACATAATCAAACTTTCATACAACATCATAATACCAATATGCTTCTTCTCCAACCCCAAAATACTATACAATCCCAACTCCTTCTTGCGGCGTTTGATTAAAAAACTATTGGTATAATAAAGAAAGGGTATCATGATAATTCCCAGCAGGGAAAATCCTATGCCTACCAACATGGTTACATAAACTGCCCTTGGCAGGGTATCCATAATATCATTGCTCTTAACCAGATCAAATACGAAATAGGTAAACATGGCAAATATACTTACTCCAAGATATGGGAAATATACCTGACCGTTTTTACGAATGTTGTTAGCTGCCATCCGGGGCAGGAGCGAAAGATGCTTATTCATAAATTTGTATCCTCCAATCCGGTTGTTTTCTCTGTCTGCAATATTGTCAGGGTATCTGAAATCTTACGATACATCTCATCATCCGTGGAATTCCCCCTGTAAATCTGATTGAATACACAGCCATCCTTTATAAACAATACTCTGCCCGCCCTGCTTGCCGCCTGGATACTATGTGTCACCATTAAGATGGTTTGACCATCCTCATTTACTTTCGCAAAAATTCTCAGCAGCCGGTCAGAAGCTTTGGAATCCAGCGCGCCGGTGGGTTCATCTGCCAGCAAAATCTGAGGTTTTGTAATCAGCGCTCTTGCCACCGCTGTCCGCTGTTTCTGCCCGCCGGATACTTCATAAGGATATTTCTCCAATAGTTGGTCAATGCCAAGCCTGGAAGCCAGCGGCACCAGACGCTCTTCCATTTTCCTGTACTCGCACCCTGCCAATACCAGAGGAAGAAAGATATTGTCTTTCAATGAAAGAGTATCCAATAAATTAAAATCCTGGAATACAAATCCCAAATTATCACGCCGAAACGCACATAATTCTTTCTGTTTAATGTCCGCCATATTTTTGCCTGCCAGAATCACCTGGCCGCTGGTGGGTTTATCTAGGGAAGCCATTATGTTCAATAATGTTGTCTTACCGGACCCGGATTCTCCCATGATAGCCACATATTCCCCCTGCTCTACTGAGAAATTTACGTTCTCCAACGCCTGCACCTTATTGCCTCCCAGACGTGTGGTATATATTTTTTTAAGATTTTTAACTTCCAAAAGTGACATTTTGTTCCTCCTTCGATTGCCTCTCTGTTATGATATAATCATACTAAAACAGAAAATCTGCTGCAATAGAATCGCCTTACATTTTCTCCCTCTTCCTTACACTTTCGTAAGGTTGCGGCATGTTTTGTGTGGTTTTAATTGCTGTCTTTTGGATTAAATAAGGTGTAAAGTCTTTGATAATTCAATAGACTTTACACCCTGTCATGGTGGTATATGTGGTTATGTGATTGTTATGCTGATACAATTATGTTCTTATGGCATTCCTACTTTGGTCTCCAGCCAAACTCTGTTTTCTGTACTTTGTCCCCAGGCTTCAAGCGCTAAATCATAGGTAGCATTTACCTTATCTTTTACTTGCCTTATTTCCTTTGCCAATTCTTTTTGACCAACTTTTAAAGCAGATACTTCAGAATCTAACTTCTCAATTCTGTTATCCATACTGTCCAGTCTGTTATTTATAGGTTGTAACTTGTCATCAAGTTTCTTGTCAATTAGTGACGCAATGGCTTGCAAGTCTTCCTTTGTCAATGTCATTTTATTACCCTCCTCTATGTGATAGACATCTGTTGCCTTTTGATTACCCCAATACCAATATATCACATTCAAAATGTAAAGTCTATTCAATTATCAAGGTACTTGTATTGTGTTGTTTAACTGGTAAGACAATCACTGAACAAGCTTTAACACAATATTGGTATGCAGTACTCTTATCAGCAAACAGCAAAGCAACAACAAAACATCTTTAACAACTCACTATATTTTTTGCTTTGGATATGATGCAATCAAACCATGGGAGATATAGGGATATGGGCAATGAAGCAGAAATGGTGTTTCATACTATTTGGGAAGAAATAGAAAAATTGGAAAACCGAATCAACAATCGTTTTGACAAGAAAGAATCCCTGATAAATTCAATGTCAAAATAATCTCTTGTAAGATAGAAAAGAATAAAGTCGAGAAGCCTATTGAGTTATCAATTTTCAACAACTTTTATACAGAAAATCAAAAACAACTCATAGGCTTCAAGAAGGTATACTTGGACAAATGTATAGCCCAAAAGCAGACATTTAGAATTTTGGAATATTTAGTTCCATTCGTAAGGTGTACTTTGATAGACATAGTAATTCAGCCAATTGCTATACAAATTATTACTATGTGCTCTCCATTGCAGCAAGGGTTTTTCACTTGAGTCATCCCCGGGATAATAATTATAAGGAATCTGGATTGACAGCCCTTTATCCAGGTCTCTGTGATATTCATTATTTAATGTATACCTGTCATACTCCGGGTGGCCTGCCACAAAAATCTTCTTTCCGCCTTCGGCAATGGCCAAATACACCCCGGCAACAGCTGATTCCGCCAACACTTTCAACGCCTCACACGCATGTATCGCCTCTGCGGGAGTCTCCGTATGCCGACTATGAGGCGCCAGAAAAATATCGTCAAATCCCCTTACAAGAGGAACTTTTCTGTTCATCACTTTATGTTCATAAATTCCAAACAGCTTCCTTGGCAGCAGTTTTTTATTGATACCATAATAATGATAATACCCAGCCTGAGCCGCCCAGCATATGTGAAGTGTCGATGTGACATGTGTTTCGGCCCAGTCAAAGATTTCACACATTTCCCTCCAATAGTCCACCTCTTCAAAGGAAATATCCTCCACCGGGGCTCCTGTTACAATCATCCCATCAAATTTTTTGTCTCTCACATCGTCCAATGTAATATAAAATTTATTTAAGTGACTCGCAGAGGTATTTAAAGAAACATGACTTTTTACATTCATAAAAGTCACATCCACCTGCAAGGGAGTATTTGACAAAGCCCTCAGCAACTGAAGTTCTGTATCTTGTTTCACAGGCATATTATTTAAGATTAACACCTGCAAAGGCCGTATGTCCTGATGCATTGCTCTGAATTCGTCCATAACAAATATATTCTCGTTTTCTAATATTTCTTTTGCGGGTAAATCACTCTGTGTCCTGATTGGCATTTCTCTCCTCCTGCTCTAAGCTCTCCGGTTCCTATGGGAGCTCTCCCACAGCAATAACAGGCAAATCCAATCCACCAAACCGCATACTGCGTAAGCTCCCATACCACGGCATACTATGGCTCTATTGACGCTTCTATCCCATACTGTGCCATAAAATCCTTCTCTGAAATCACTGGTACTCCCAGATCCCTGGCTTTTTTATTCTTGGAAGAAGCAGAAGCCACATCGTTATTAATAAGGCATGTTGTCTTACTCGTTACACTGCCCGTTACCTTTCCGCCCTTTGATTCAATTGCATCCTTTAACTCATTCCTGTTGGCAAAAAATTCAAGCCCCCCGGTGATAACAAAATTCATACCGGATAATGTCTGGCTGCCCTCATCCACTTTAGGTATTTCTATCTGTAATTCGGCCATAAGCGCCTGAATTTTCTGAATATTATCCTCCTGACGCATATAACTTACAAATGCTGAAGCAATAACCTCCCCCACACCTTCTATGGCACTTAAGGTTTCCACATCCGCTTCCTGCATTTTCTGCATATCATACTCAAAAAATTTACACAACATTTTGGCATTTGCCACGCCTATATTGGCAATGCCTAAACTATATATCACTCTTGGCAAAGTGGTATTCCTGGCTTTGTTCACACTTTCAATCAGCTTTTGATATGATCTCTCTCCAAAACCTTCCATTTCCACAATCTGATCCCGATACCGATCCAGATGAAATAAATCCGCAAATTCATGAATAAAGCCCATATCCACGAATTTCTCCAAAGTGGCCTCTGACAAACCATCTATATTCATGGCATCCCTGCTGACAAAAAGAGAAAATGCTTTGATCTGTTTTGCCGCACAGTTCTCATTGGTACAATAAAGAGACTGTACTTCATTTATCTGCCGCACTTCCGTCCTTCCGCCACATACCGGACAAGTCTCAGGAATCTCTATCGTATCGCTCTTTGTAAGATTCTCAGCTATCTGTGGAATAATCATATTTGCTTTATACACGGTAATACGATCTCCAGTCCCAAGTTTAAGGCTGCGCAGAATACTGATATTATGGACGGAAGCTCTGCTCACAGTGGTTCCTTCCAGTTCCACCGGCTCAAAGATTGCCACAGGATTAATCAGCCCCGTCCGGCTGGCACTCCACTCAATTTCCTTTAACGTTGTCTCCCTGAGTTCATCCGCCCATTTAAAAGCGATAGAATGTCGGGGAAATTTAGCGGTTCTGCCCAAAGACTGCCCATACGCTATATCTTCAAATGTCAGTACCAGACCGTCTGAGGGAATATCATAAGAATCAATCTTTTGCTCAAAAAGCGAAACTGTATCCAAAATATTTTCTTCCGTAACCAAGTAGTGCTCCACTGTCTCAAACCCCTGTTTTTCAAGGAATGAAAACTGAGCCTCTCTGGAATTGTCAAAGTCCATCCCTTCGGCGCTTACCAACATAAACGCATAAAATCTCACGCTCCTCTTTGCAGTAATTTCATTGTTCAACTGCCGCACAGAACCACTGCATAAATTTCTGGGATTCTTATACTTAGCTTCCACATCTTCTATTTCATTGTTAATCTTCTCAAAATCAGTATACCGAATCACCGCTTCTCCCCGCAGGATAAGCTCTCCTGTAAATGGAATGGACAGCGGAAGATTTACAAAGGTCCTGGCATTATTTGTTATCACTTCACCTATTTCACCATTCCCTCTGGTCACGGCTTTCGCAATCTTCCCCTCTCTGTATGTGAGTACAATTGTAAGGCCATCCAGCTTCCAGCTCAATATGGCTGAATTTCCCTGTAACCACTCCCTGAGCGCTTCCCTGTCTTTTGTCTTATCCAGTGACAGCATAGGACTTTCATGCCTTTCCTTAGGCAATTCATCCACTGCTTCATAACCCACACTCACAGTTGGGCTGTTGGCCAGTATCACCCCCGTCTCCCGCTCCAACGTCTGAAGTTCATCATAAAGACGGTCGTACTCCAGATTACTCATAATCTCTCTGTCCTGGGCATAGTAAGCCTTCCCTGCCCTGTTAAGAATTGTCACCAATTCTTTTATGCGTTCTACTTTTTCCGTCTGCATTTACCCTGTACCCTCCATCTCTTTCATGATATTCCCCTGTCCCATGAAAATTTCATCTGTTTCATATGAAGTTTTATCTGTTCCGCAAGGTGCCTCCCAAGATAAGAATTTTCCAGGACATCCCATCCTTTGTATCCATCCCTTAAGCTTTCTTCCCCTGATGAGAAATGCCGCAGTCCCTATACAGCCGCCGTACATCTGCCTCACTCAGTTCATAGTATTCCCCTGGTTTCATATCACCCAATCCAATATGCATTACCCTGATCCGCTTTAAATTCCTCACCCGATACCCACAGGCCATACACATCCTTTTGATCTGTCGATTCAATCCCTGTGTCAGAATCAGACGAAATGTATATTTGCCGGCCTTTTCCGCCCTGCACTTTTCAGTGACGACCCCCAATTCCTCCAGATAAATTCCCTGGGACATTTTTTTCAGGAAATCCAATGTCACTTCTTTATCTACTCTCACCAGGTATTCCTTTTCGTGACGGTTCTTTCCTCTCATCATTTCCTGTATCAGGTTTCCGTCATTGGTAAGCAGCAACAGCCCTTCCGAATCCTTGTCCAGCCGTCCCGCATAGGTAAGTCTCACAGGGTATTTTACAAAGTCAGCAATGATTTTCTCCGCATGAACATCCCTCTCCGTACATGTCACTCCCACCGGTTTATAGAATGCCAGCACCACCGTTTTGTTGATTCCCTCAATCTGACGGCCGCATACCATTACTTCATCCTCTTCCATGCACTGACACCCCGGCTGCGCAACCCTGCCATTTATCAGAACTTTTCCTGAGGCTATCAGTTTATCCGCATCCCGCCTTGAGCAGATGCCACAATGGGCCAGATATTTATTTAACCTCATCTGTTCCATAACCACCCTCCCTGCGGCGGCTCAATTCTCCCTGACATTCCCCAGCCGCCGTACTTTCGGAATCCCGTTTGCCTCCCGCAATCCGGTCTTCGCCGTTTTATCTGCCAATTCATTATAATACACATTGGAATGGGCCGCAACCTTAGTAAAACAAATCTGAATATCTTTTCCCCATTCACGCATGGCATGGGCATATTTTTGAGTCAATTCCGTTTTGGATCTCCATTCACCAGTGACCCATTTTTCAATTCCCTCATAATCATAGCATATCTGTACCCGTTCAAAACCATTCAGCATGGCCACTTTCACCGCATACATGGCTCCCAGCATCTCACCTGTTACATTCCTGTGTCTCAGAGACTCTTCGTTGTCCCCATTTCCATATTCCGTTTCAACGCTCCCATCCGAAGTGATGAAGACACAGCCAAAAGCATATTTTTTCAAAGTGTTATCATAACTGCCATCCACATACGCCAGCAATGTCCCAGGCTCAGGCACTTCCTCCCTGCCCTTTTTCACATTCTCCTCTCCACCAGATATGTTTTGCTCCTGGAATTCACCAATTTTCTGTGTTCCGCTGTTCAAATCCTTTTTGCCCTCTCTCAGATACTCCTCTGCCTCATCCAGACTGCCAAAACCCTTATACTCCGCACCGGAAAAACCATCCACCGCAGCTTTACACTCGGCCCAAGAGCGAAATATTCCCTTTTTTTTCCCTTTTTTTACCGCATAATATTTTTTTGCCGCCATTTCTTATCTCCTACAGGGCTGTCCCCTTTCTCCATACCTTTAATGATTATAACAACTTTTCCCCGGAAATGCAATCAGCTGCGACTATAAGTCGCAGCCGTTTTCCTTACCAATTACTGTTCAATCCCACAAGTACCTCAAGACTTGTGGATTTGGTCTGTGGCGGCAGAAGAGCCGGCGACTGGGGTGGGGGAAGCTCTGCTCGGCCCGGGCATCGCCTCCGCCGAACTAACCGCCAACAAAAGCTACGACACAAAATACTGTGTCTAATCTTTTGTAAGCGGTGGATTCCGTCTCCGGTCTAAGGGCGCCCTCAAGTGCTTTCGCAGCGCTTCCCCCACCCCGGCCGCCTGTATTTCCGCAAGTGATATCATAAAAGGCCAAAAATAATGCGCCAAATGACAAATCAAATGAAAAATAAAATCATAGACCTATTGGCATATCCTATAAGACACAAAAAGGTTGAGGATTCAGAGAAAAGTGATTTGCTGGCTTCAAACTGCGCCAAACCAGATACCTATCTTATAAAAACTTTCGGAAAAACAGGCGTCCGGGGCATGGGGGATACGTGACAGCACAGGAGGGCGCCCTTAGACCGGAGATGAAATCCAGCGTCTACG
>CAJUGT010000029.1 GCA_910586435.1 uncultured Acetatifactor sp.
CGAAAGTACTGTGTCTAAGCTTTTTGTAGGCGGTGGATTCCGTCTCCGGTCTAAGGGCGCCCTCAAGTGCTTTCGCAGCGATTCCCCCACCCCAGCCGCCTGCATTTTCGCAAGTGTTAGTATAAAAGAAAAAAGGGATGTGTCAAGTGGCAAATCAAACTGTAAATCAGACAGCAAGTCAAATGGTATACCTGTTGGCATATACTTATCTTGCGAAGTAAAAAAGTTGAGGATTTGAGGGATTGGAGAAAAAGTGATTTGCTGGCTCCAAACTACGCCATACCAGGTACCTATATTGTAAAACTTTCAGAAACACAGGCGTCCGGGGCATGGGGGGTTACGTGAACGCACCGGAGGGCGCCCTTAGACCGGAGATGAAATCCAGCGTCTACGAAGGCTTGGACACAGTACTTACGTGTCCTAGCCGCAGTTGACGCTTAGTTCATCGGAGGCGTTGCCCGAGCCGAACGTAACCCCCCATGCCCCAGACGCCGTCCCTTTTGCCCGGGTCCCTTTTGCCCGGGTCCCTATCACCCGGGTCCCTTTCGCCCCGGTTCCTTTAACCTGGGTCCCTTTACTGCCCTGGAAGAAGCCCGCAGCCCACCTGGCCCTATCAGATGTGAACAGCAGCGAATCGCAATGATATTAAACTGAAAAATGTAAAAAGGATTGCATATTTACACAAGATATTTTATAATGGGAAAAGACGCCCAAGGGTTCCGGAAATGGATTTTACGCCGCTCCGGACTATTTTGGTGGCATACTGTCTAATTTTGCTACACCTGAGTATATGCGCAATCAGAATTCCTTGTATATCGGAGGTTCCGCTTTTCTATCACCAAAAATCACAGAAAGGAAACAATACAGATGAAACTTCATTTTCTCGGCGGCGCCATGGAAATTGGAGGCAGCTGCATTTATTTCAGAATCGCGGACAAAGGTATCTTAATGGATGCCGGAATCCGGCAATCCGGCGCGAAAGATCCTCTTCCCGACTTCCTTACCATACAGAAACAGGGGGGACTGGATGCCATTATTGTGAGTCATGCGCACATGGATCATATCGGGACACTTCCGATTATCAGCAAAGCATATCCTAACGCGCGCATTTATATGACATCTATGACAGCGGATTTGACCCGTGTGCTTTTGTATGACAGTTTGAAGATTATGAACTACAGGGAGAACGAAATCCCACACTATTCCGAACGGGACGTGCTTTCCATGCTGGGAAGAATTCAGACAGTGGGGTATCAGATACCCTTTCCTGTCTTTGAGGGGTTTACCATGACTTTTTACCCGGCGGGGCATATTGCGGGGGCATCCTGTATTTACCTTGCCACGGAGGAAGGAACCATTTTCTATTCAGGGGATTTTTCCGCTTTTTCCCAACGTACCATAGAAGGGATAAGCATTCCCAAACTGCGCCCGGATATTGCCATAGTGGAGGCCACTTATGGAAACAGGCTTCATGCCAATCGCCAGGTGGAGGAAAAACGTCTGGTGGATCTGGTAAAGGAATGCATCCTGGAAAGGAAAAAGATATTGATTCCTGTGTTTGCCTTAGGACGGGCACAGGAGGTACTGCTGATTGTGCGTGCCGCAATTCAGAATGGGGAGATACCAGGAGTTCCTGTCTATGTGGATGGCATGGTAAGAGATATCAATATTATGTATACCAGGAATCCTGTGTACCTGAAGAACTCCTTAAGCAAGCGTATTTTGCGGGGCAATGAGCCTTTTTATACCAAAGAAATTCAGCCTGTGGCGGCAACCCAAAAGAGAGAGGAACTGATAAATACCGCTGAGCCCGCTATTTTCCTGTCCAGTTCAGGTATGCTTACCGGGGGGCCAAGCGCTCTGTACGCAAAGCTTCTGGCTGCGTCGGAGAATGCCTGCATTATTATCACCGGATACCAGGATGAGGAATCGCCGGGGCGTCAGCTTCTGAACCTTTTGGAGAATACGGGAGAGCGGAACCTGACGCTGAATGGCAGTACCATTCCTGTTAATTGCCGTATTGAACAGGTGGGATTATCTGCCCATGGGGATAAATCTGAGATTATGGCTTTGGTGGAAAGGCTGTCCGCCAGACGGATTTTCCTGGTCCATGGCAATCCAGACGCTATGGACGAACTTGGCAAGGAACTGTCCGCCGAAGATTTCCGCAGACAGATTTTCCTCCCGGAGTGCGGGCAGTTTTATGAATTTACGCTCCATGACAAAAGAAAACAGAATTCTTTTCGGCCCGGGTTTACAATGGGGATGCAAAGGGAATATGTTCAAGGGGATGAAAAGAGACTTTGGGACTTTTGGCAGGAGCATTATGCCGGAATGCGTTTCGCCATATCACAGATTGCGTATATCTGGTATGGGAGGGAGGTGTCCGACACGGCAATTCTTCAGGAGATGCAGGAATTGCTGTGGAACAGCTGCTATTTTGCGCCAAATACCAAGCGTCTTTTTCTGCTGGAGGCCAATACGCCGGAAAAGGTGGCGTCGTCCCTTACACCCAGAGAATTAACGCAGCAGGAACTGAGCACGCAGATAGAAATATATTTTGCAAATTGTCCTTACCGCAAAATCAGTTATCACGGTACACGCAGGGAAGTAATGCTGCAATTTGATTATCCGGATACCCAGGATGCTGCGGAATTTAGAAAGAGGGCTGCCGAATTTAACGCCGCAACCGGATGGACTGTCAAAATCAGCCCGTCCATGAACCATAACGCTGCGTCCTTGCTGCTTTCGCTGATGTTTGGAGCGAGACTGCTCAAAACATCCTATTATACGGAAAAAAAATGCTATGTGATTACCTTGGACAGTTATCGGCCGGAAGAGGACAGGAAGGCTGCGGAACGATTTCAGTCAGATACGGGGTGGCTTCTGACTGTGAGCGGGCAGCAGCATAACAATGTATGTGAGTCCTGGGGCGCGGAGACGGCCGGAGAGGGAGAAGGCGCAGGCGGCAGCTTTTTTCGTCCTGCCAGTGACTGTGTGGAAACAGCTGAACAAAATATGGCTTTTGATTGCATTGATCAGGTATTTGCCAAACTGCCCCATAAACCGGATAAAAAGAGTCTGAAACAGGATGGGGATGGAAAATACATGGAAATCAGCTTTGTTTCTCCGGCAATTGGGCACAGGTACCGGGAGCATCTTCAGTCTTTGTCCGATAGTATCGGTTGGCGGATTCGGATTGCGGACAAGGTAAATCAGAATGAACTGTCCAGGACAGCCCAGCTTCTCTGTATGAAATATGAGATTCCCCTTGCCAAAAATCCTTCCTACCTTCCGGGGCGCAAAACCATTCAGTTGAAAACCGCGCCGCCTCATTGCCCGGAAAAGCATGGAAGAGCAAGAGAGGAATTTCGGGAAATCACAGGATGCGAGTGCGTTTTTGTGCAGTAGGCACGCTCTAGGACAGGACCAGGAGGAACAGGATGGAACAGGCATCAAAATATAAGGCGGGGGAATTGCTGCAAAGATTTTTTCCATATTATAAAAAGTATTGGAAAATTGTGGTTATAGATTTATTTTGCGCAGGACTGACTACAGTATGTGAGATGCTTCTGCCCATGATGATTCGGTATATTACCAATATGGGAATCAATGATCTGGGCGCCCTCAGTGTGGAAATCATTGTTCGGATTGGTCTGCTTTATCTGGCACTGCGGGTGATGGACGGTATGGCGAATTTTTATATGGCCTATACCGGACATGTGATGGGGACAAGGATTGAGACAGATATGCGGCGGGATGCCTATGAGCATCTCCAAAGCCTGTCAGATACCTTTTACAGCAATACCAAGGTAGGGCAGATTATGGGGCGCATTACCAATGATCTGTTTGATGTGACGGAATTTTCACATCATTGTCCGGAGGAATTTTTTATCGCCGGGATTAAGGCGGTATTTTCCTTTGTAATTCTTTCTGGCATCAGCTTCTGGCTCACATTTTTATTGTTCCTGGTGGTTCCTGTGATGGTGGTGGTATGTGTCCGCATCAATCTGCGGCTGCGTGCGGCCTTCAGAGAACAGAGGGTTCAGATTGGGGAACTGAATGCCAGAATAGAAGACAGTTTGCTGGGGCAGAAGGTGGTAAAGGCATTCACCAATGAAGAAAAGGAAATAGGAAAGTTCGAGGAGGACAATCAGAATTTTTACCGAATTAAGAAGAAAACATATCGGTATATGGCGGCTTTTCAGACGACAACCAGGGCTTTTGACGGTCTTATGTATTTGGTAGTGATTGTGGCAGGCGGAATTTTCATGGTAAAAGGATTGATACTGCCTGGAGATCTGGTGGCATATGTGATGTATGTGTCTACATTGATTGCCACCATCAGGAGAATTATTGAATTTGCGGAACAGTTTCAGAGAGGAATGACGGGAATTGAGCGCTTTGTGGAGATCATGGACAGCGAGATAGAGATTTTTGACGAACCGGGAGCAGTACACTGTGAGAGGGTGAAAGGGGAAATCGCTTTAAAAAATGTCAGTTTCGCCTATCCCGACGATCATAATACAGTCTTTCGCAATCTGAATCTTGAGATTCACGCAGGGGAGAAGATAGCCATCGTAGGCCCTTCCGGCGGCGGGAAAACCACACTCTGTAATTTGATACCCCGGTTTTACAACATTGACTCCGGGGAGATTATGCTGGATGGTCAGAATATTCGCCATTATACCCTTCGCAGTCTGCGTGGGAATATTGGTATGGTGCAGCAGGATGTGTATTTATTTTCAGGTACGGTATATGAAAATATTGCCTATGGCAGGGAGGGGGCTGCCAGGGAAGAGGTCATGGAGGCCGCGAAAAGGGCGGGCGCCCATGAGTTTATCCAGGCATTAAAGGACGGATATGACACTTATGTGGGAGAACGGGGAGTGAAGCTTTCCGGGGGACAGAAGCAGCGCATCAGCATTGCCAGAGTGTTCCTGAAAAATCCGCCCATATTAATTTTGGATGAAGCCACTTCCGCATTGGACAATGAGAGCGAGTTCCAGGTGGCAAAATCCCTGCGGGAACTGGCTGAAGGAAGGACAACGGTGACAATCGCCCACAGGCTTTCCAGCATACGCAATTCCGACCGAATCCTGGTGCTGACGGAGGATGGGATTGTGGAGGAGGGCAACCATGAGCAATTACTTGCCAGAAAGGGAATTTATCACCATTTCTATATGACAGCAAACGAAATAAAATAAATTTGGAGAGCAGTGCCAATCCATTCCAAAGTGTAAAGCCATTGGAGCAGCAATGGCTTTGCGCTTTTTTCTTAACCGGATGGAAGATTGGGCACCGCAGTGAAGAGAACGTTCCCACAAGCAGGAACTGGAATAATTAAAACAGTCTCGTAACGGAGGTGCCCGGAAGGGTTTTCAGACGCGAAAGCGGCTGAATAACCCTTCCCTCATAGGGGCACCGAAGTGAAGAGACGGAACTGGAATAGGAGGCTTTTATGGGGGTAACATTTACACCGGAACAGCAAAACGCCATTGATTTGCATGGCTGTAACATCCTGGTGTCTGCTGCCGCAGGAAGCGGCAAGACGGCGGTATTGACGGAACGAATTATCCGCAGGGTCTGTGATGAGACCCATCCTGTGGATATTGACCGCCTTTTGGTGGTGACTTTTACCAATGCGGCGGCGGCGGAAATGCGTGAAAGAATTGCGGCCGGAATCTCCAGAAAACTCATTGAAAACCCGGAATCCGCGCATATCCAAAAGCAGGCGACGCTTTTGCACAATGCGCAGATTACCACCATTGACAGCTTTTGCCTGTTCCTTTTGCGGAATCATTTTAATGAAATCGGTCTGGACCCGGCCTTCCGCATTGCTGATGAGGGAGAGATGAAACTCCTTGGGCAGGAGGTTTTGAAAGAGCTGTTTGAGGACTTTTACGCTTCCGGGGATGAGGCATTCCGATTTTGTGTGGAATATTTTTGTCCCAGCGGAAAGGAAAGCGTATTAGAACAGCATATTCTGAATCTGTCCAGATACGCCGCCAGCTTTCCGTGGCCGGATCAGTGGCTTCAGGAGCGCAGGGGAGATTACGACGCGGAGACAGTGGAAGAATTGTGTACAGGCAGCTGCGGGACATATCTTATGAGTCATTTGCGCAGTATGACCGAGGGCTGCGTCCAAAAGCTGGACAGGGTAAGAAGACTCTGTGAGGCTCCGGATGGGCCTTATATGTATGGAACATTGGTGGAGGAAGAGCTGGAAGGATTGCAGGGACTCCTGAAATGTTCCTCTTTGGAGGAATATGGAGTAAAGCTCTCCGGAATCACCTTTGGCAGACTCCCTTCTAAAAAGGATGACAGCGTGTCCGCAGCCAAAAGGGAACTGGCGAAGACAATGCGGGCGGAGGTAAAGGAAGCCCTGCAAAAGCTGGAAGAGCGTTATTTTGCCACGCCCCTGGAACTTGCGCTGCGGCAGGGGGCGGCCTGCCGGGAACCCATAAGCACATTGATAGATCTGGTGCTGGATTTTCACAGGCGCATGGGGGAGAGAAAACAGGAAAAGAAGATCATAGACTTCTCCGACATGGAGCATTACGCCCTGGACATTCTGCTCAAGCGCAGGGAAGACGGCACAGTGGAACCCAGTGCGGTGGCCCTGGAATATAGAGAGCATTTTGTTGAGATTCTCATAGATGAATATCAGGACAGCAATATTGTTCAGGAATATCTGCTGAAAGCGGTTTCCGGTGAAGAGACCGGCAAATATAACCGGTTCCTGGTGGGGGATGTAAAGCAGAGCATTTATAAATTCCGCCTGGCCAGACCGGAACTGTTCCTGGAGAAATATAACGAGTATGAGTCTGCTGCGGCAGGGGGGGAAGAAGCGTTCCAGGGGCAGGGGGCCATGGGAGAAGCTGAAACGACTGCGCTTCGCAGCGGCTGCCTGAGAATTGATTTGTCCAGAAATTTTCGCAGCCGAAGGGAAGTGATAGAGGCCGTAAATGATGTGTTTGGCAGACTGATGAGTGAAAAAGTGGGCAAAATTCCTTATGATGAAAGAGCGGCCCTATACCCCGGCGCGGAATATCCCCGGAGCGAGGGCTGTGAAAGTGAACTTTTGCTGGTGGAGAAGCCTGACAGAGAAGGGGAAATGGGGGATAAAGAAGCGGAGGCATTGACCATTGCCAGGAAAATCCGGGAATTGTGCGTGTCTTTTCAGGTATTGGATAAGGAAAGCGGGGAACTGCGGCCGGTAAAATACAGTGACATGGTGATATTGCTGCGAACCAACAGCGGCTGGGACGAAGAGTTTAAGGCGGTGCTTGAAAAGGAGGGGATACCAGTATATATCACTTCCAAGACGGGGTACTTTGCCGCGACAGAAGTACAGGATCTCTTACAGTTTTTGCGTGTGCTGGACAATCCATGCCAGGATATACCGCTGTTTGGAGTGATGAAGTCCATGTTTGGCGGTTTTACCGATGAGGAAATAGCCAGGATACGCAGTCAGAAAAAAGACTGCGGACTGTATGAGGCGTTAAAGGCATTTGCGCAATGGGAATTTGCGCAATGGGAGAGTGGGGGCAGAGAAGCAAAAACGCCCCAGGAACCGGATCTGACCCGGGAGGGGCATTGGACTCAGATAGCGGAAGAGGCGGGGCAGGCAATGCCAGATCAGGCTGTGGAACAGGGAGGGGAAAGCCAGAAGGTGTCCCTGGAGGAACGGGCCAGGACGTTTTTGGATATGATTGCCGCCTACCGAAGGTGTACCGTATATCTTCCCATTCGGGAATTATTGTCCAAACTGGTGGAAGATTTCGGCTATCTGGATTATGTGACGGCGCTTCCCGCAGGGGGAAAACGGCGTGCCAATGTGGAGATGCTTTTTACCAAGGCATCGGATTTTGAGAAGACCAGCTATTTTGGCCTGTTCCATTTTATCAGATACATGGAACAGTTGGAAAAATACGATGTTGATTACGGAGAAGCCGGTCTTTTGGATGAAAATGCGGATGTGGTGCGCATTATGAGTATTCATAAGAGCAAAGGGCTTGAATTTCCGGTTACTTTTGTGGCCGGCATGAATAAGCGATTTAATATGCAGGATGTAAACCAGTCATTGATTCTGGATATGGATTTGGGTCTTGCCATTGACTATGTGGACCCCAAAAGACGCATTCGTAATAAGACCCTCAGGCGCATGGCGCTGTCGGGGAAACTTAGGGAGGAAAGTCTTTCGGAAGAGCTTCGTGTATTGTATGTGGCTATGACAAGAGCCAGGGAAAAGCTGATACTTACAGGGGTGACGGAAAAGGCCGCAAGCCGTTTTGAGCAGTGTTGCCTGTTGTATGAGCAGGGCTTGGAGAGACTGACCTATATGGAATTTATGGAGGCGGGGAGTTACCTGGATTTTCTGCTGCCGGTGCTGCCCGGCACAGGGATACAGGTGTCAATCCTGGAACAGGAGGACACTGTCAAAGAAGATATTTCGGAACAGACACGGCTTTTGCGCAAACGGGAAGTTCTGCGCCTGGCAGAAGGTCCCGGCCAGGTTTCCAGTGAAAAGAGCGAGTTGTTCCGGCGGCTGACGAAGAGACTGAATGCCCTGTATCCCTACGCAGGTCTGGAAGGTTTATATACCAAGACCACTGTTTCCGAGCTGAAAATCGCCGCTATGGCAGATAAGGACGAAGAGGCATTTCACGCTTTTGAAGAGAGGGAAGTTCAGCCTTATATCCCCCTGTTTCGCAGAGAAGAGGAGAAAATCAGCGGTACTGTGCGCGGCAACGCTTATCACAGAGTGATGGAACTTCTGAATTTTGAGACATTGCTTGAATTGTCTCAGGAAGACCTGGCTGCGGGAGTGCATGACTTCCTGTGCCAGGAAGTAGGGAGCAAACGCCTGAAGGAGGAATATTTACAGGCCATAAAGGAGAAAAGAATTGTGAAGTTTCTCCAATCAAATCTGGCCGGACGTATGCGGAAGGCGCAGAAAAACGGAGGATTGTACCGGGAGCAGCCTTTTGTGCTGGGCATAGATGCCCGCAGACTGAAAGGTGAGTTCCCGGAAGAGGAAACTGTCCTCATTCAGGGAATCATAGATGTTTTCTTCGTGGAGGAAGACGGACTGGTATTGCTGGATTACAAGACGGACGCCGTGTCATCTCTGTCAGAGCTTTGGAACCGCTATGAGACACAGATGGATTATTATCAGGAGGCCATCTGGAAACTCATGGGGATGCCGGTAAAGGAGAGAATTTTGTATTCCTTCCATCTGGAAGAGTACAGTTCCATGAAAGGGAAGAGATAAAATGAACAACAGGGAGAAGGACAATGGATGACAGGAGAGTGGTGATTGGGATACTGGCACATGTGGATGCCGGCAAGACCACTCTTGCGGAAGGATTATTATACACATGTGGGAGAATCAGGAAGCCTGGCAGAGTGGATCACGGCGATGTTTTTCTGGATAATTTTGCCCAGGAGAGGGAGAGGGGCATTACCATTTTTTCCAAACAGGCTCAGATTTCCTGGGAAGGGCTGGATATTACATTGCTGGATACGCCGGGGCATGTGGATTTTTCCGCGGAAATGGAGCGAACGCTGCAAGTATTGGATTACGCTCTGCTGGTTATCAGCGGCACCGATGGGGTACAGGGACATACCAGGACTCTGTGGCTTTTGCTGAAACAATATAAGATTCCCGTCTTCCTCTTTGTCAACAAAATGGATCAGCCGGACACGGACAGGGAAAAGCTGCTGGAAGAATTGCGGGAGAAGCTGGATGGGGGCTGTCTGGAATTTGGTCCGGAGGGGAGGGAGGGCTTTCGGGACGAAACCCTGCTGGAAGAGCTGGCCATGTGCGAAGAAGGGATGATGGAGGAGTATCTGGAAACAGGAAAAATCTCCCATGACTCTTTGGTGGAGGCCATTGCCGGAAGACATGTGTTTCCCTGTTATTTTGGTTCGGCCCTTCGTTTGGAGGGGGTGGATAAATTGATAAAAGGGCTTGCAAACTATTGTAAATGCCCCAAATATCCGGAAGAATTCGGGGCGAGAGTGTATAAAATATCCAGGGATGAAGCGGGAAACCGGCTGACACATCTAAAAGTGACAGGGGGTGTCCTGCGGGTAAAGATGCTGCTGGACAACAGGGGCAGTGCCCCTTCTGAGGAGGAAGTCTGGGAAGAAAAGGCGGACCAGATCAGGGTTTACGGAGGACTGCCCGGAGGGGGAGCCAGATTTGACTCTGTGGAGCAGATGGGGGCGGGGAGTGTCTGTGCCGTCACCGGGCTTGGCAGAACCTATGCGGGGCAGGGGTTGGGTTGGGAGAGCAAAAATGAACTTCCGGTGCTTTTGCCGGTGCTGACTTATGCGCTGGTGCTTCCGGAAGGAACCGATGAGGTGAAAGTACTGGGGCAGCTTCGCAAACTTGAAGAAGAAGAGCCGCAGCTGCATGTGGTATGGCAGGAAACTGGGGCGGCACAAAAGGCAATATCTTCTCCGATTCATGTGCGGGTCATGGGGGAAGTGCAGATGGAAGTCCTGAAAGCGCAGATGAAAGAACGTTTCGGGCTGGAAGTGGAGTTTGGGGAGGGGCATATTATCTATCAGGAGACCATTACAGAAGCGGTGGTGGGCATAGGACATTATGAACCCCTGCGCCATTATGCGGAGGTACACCTTCTGTTGGAGCCTGGGGAGCCTGGGAGCGGGCTGCGCTTTGCAAGCGCATGCAGTGAAGATGAGCTTGACAGAAATTGGCAGAGGCTTGTTTTGACACATCTGGAAGAGAAGACACATCTGGGGGTACTGACCGGTTCGCCTCTGACAGATATGAAGATTACTCTTTTGACCGGCCGTGCCCATAAGAAACACACGGAGGGCGGAGATTTTCGCCAGGCCACGTATCGGGCCATTCGCCAGGGGTTGATGCAGGGCGGATGTGTATTGCTGGAACCTGTCTTTTCCTTTACTATGGAGCTGCCCGGAGAACAGATTGGCAGGGCCATGGCAGATATTCACAGAATGCAGGGCAGTTTTGAACCACCCGTCACCAGAGGGGAATACGCAGTGCTCACCGGAAGCGCGCCGGTGGCCGGAATGAGTGATTACCAAAAGGAATTCATTGCCTATACCAGGGGACTGGGAAGGCTTTCCTGTGTGTTAAAAGGATATGAGCCATGTCATAACACGGTGGAAGTCATGGAGAAAATGGGGTATGAACCGGACAGGGATTTGGACAATCCCTCTTCCTCCATATTTTGCTCCCATGGGGCGGGGATTCTGGTGAACTGGGACCAGGTGCCGGAATATGCCCATTTGGAGAACGGCTGGCATCCGGAAGTAAAAAGTACGGGGAATTTGGCGGAAGAGGCCGTATCTTCTCAAAATATGAGCAGGGCTCATAAGGGAACAAAACGTACAGATCATATTTCATTGGAGGAAATTGACGAAATCTTCAAACGGACTTACAAGAAAAGCCTGGAGGATTACGCTCCCTGCCGATATTCCGCCCAAAATGCCAGAGGCGTCAGGGAGGACGGGCGCTCTGCCGAAAGCGGGGAAGAGAAGCGGTTTGTGGCCCGTGGGCAGGACAAAAGGGAAGAGTATTTGCTGGTGGACGGATATAACATAATTTTTGCCTGGGAAGATTTGCGCAGTCTTGCAGAAGTCAGTATAGACAGTGCCAGGGACAAACTTATGGATATATGCTGTAATTACCAGGGATATTGGGGCGGGACTCTGATACTGGTCTATGACGCCTATAAAGTCAAAGGGAATCCCGGTTCTGCCATTCAGTATCACAATATCCATGTAGTTTACACCAGGGAGGCGGAGACTGCGGACCAGTATATTGAGAAGACCGTGCATAAAATAGGAAAAAAATATCAGGTTACGGTGGCCACTTCCGATGCGTTGGAGCAGATGATTATCTGGGGGGATGGGGCAATTCGTCTCTCTGCCAGAGGATTTCAGGAGGAAGTGGAGGCGGCTGTGAGGCGGATACGTGAACTGTTTCCGGTGAGCAGAGAGCCCTTTAATCCTATTGACATTCCTTAAAATCCAAGATTGCGTTCCTATAGTATTTGTGATAAAATACTACCTGCCTGCACAGACTTTAAGAGAAGCGGAAACATCAGGTTTTGGCGGGCATATAATAAAGACGGGAAAGGAAACCGTGCTTATGCGCGGGCAGGATTCATATGTTATACAGTATTGTTTCAGAGAATATAAATTCATTGTTGGCACTGGGAGGAATTCTGTTCGCGTTTGCGGCGACGGTGATAGCAACCGGGAAACTGGCGCAGTTTCTTCCCAAAGACGCAGGAAGGGAATATGCCCATGACGGCAAGCTTTCCGCAGGCAAGCCCAGGGGCGCGGGCATTATTTTCATATTGGTCTTTGCCGTGACTGCGCTTTTGTTTGTTCCTGTGAAGGCGGAGACTGTGATATATCTGATTCTGACAGTAATATCAATGATTACGGGATTTCTGGACGACGCCTCTGAAAAGCCCTGGGGAGGACTGAAAAAAGGCTTTTTGGATCTGTGTGTTGCCGTGCTTGTGGCAGGAACCTTTCTGAAATACAATCCCAATACCATTGAACTGGCATTGTTTCATGAGCAGGTGGTCATTCCCAGGCTGGTATTTGCCGGTTTGATTGTGATATTGGTATGGGTTTCAGTGAATGTGACCAACTGTTCCGACGGCGTGGACGGGCTTTCCGGCACGCTGACAATTATTACCTTATCCTCCATTTATATATTGGACAGGCTTTTGGGAAGCGGTCAGGATTTTGCTTATCTCGTACTGCTTTTTGTGGTATGTATTTTAGGGTATCTGTGGTATAACGCTACACCAAGCCGTCTGCTGATGGGGGATGCGGGCTCAAGAGCCATGGGGCTGTTTATCAGCATTGCGATTCTCAAGACCGGAAGTCCGCTTTTATATATTCCGGTAGCGTTGGTGCTTATTATGGATGGTGGTTTGGGACTCATAAAAGTCTCATTGATACGATTGTTTAAGATTCATGTCATGAAAAATATCAGGATGCCTCTTCATGACCATGTGCGGAAAACATGGGGGTGGTCCAATACACAGACGGTATTTCGTTTTGCCATCATTCAGATTGTGCTCAATATGGCAGTGGTTTATGGGATAAGGTGACAGGGAATATCCTGTGGGGAACAGAAGAATTTACAGACGCAAGGCTTTGGGCCGTGAGCTGGAAGTGGGGGAAAGAATGAAAGGGTATGGATTATGTATGACGAATTGACGCTGAGTGATATCAGGAAGATGGAAGAGGAGATTGAGCACCGCAAGCTGGTGGTGCGTCCCAAGGCTTTGGAGGATGTGAAGGAAGCCAGGGCCCAGGGGGATTTGAGCGAGAACTTTGAGTATTACGCCGCCAAAAAATTTAAAAACCAGAATGAGAGCCGTATTCGCTATCTGGAAAGGATGATACGGACGGCAAAGGTGATTTCGGAAGAGTCTGCCGAGGATGAAGCAGGGATGAATAATACCGTCACAGTGGAATTTGTGGAGGACGGTACGGTGGAAAGCTATAAAATTGTGACTACCGTAAGGGGAAATTCCCTGGCAAACCTTATCAGCAATGAAAGTCCTCTGGGCAAAGCCTTATTGGGTAAAAAGGAAGGGGAGCTGGCCCATGTGCAGGTGAACGATACCATAGGGTATGATGTGAAAATTCTGAAGATTGAAAATACGGTTGATGACGGCAGCGATAAAATCAGGAGTTTTTAAATGAAAGAGTATCTCTTATTTGATTTGGATGGGACATTGACGGACCCCAAGGTGGGAATCTGTACCTGTGTGCAGTACGCTTTGGGGCATTTTGGAATTGAGGAGCCGGATCTGGATAAGCTGGAGCCTTTCATAGGGCCGCCTTTAAAGGACAGTTTTATGGAATTTTACGGAATGTCAGAAGAGCAGGCAGAGAAGGCAGTGGAAAAATACAGGGAGCGTTTCAGGGAGAAGGGGATATTTGAAAATCGACTCTATCCAGGAATTCCAAAGATGCTGAGAACCCTCAGAGCCAGGGGAATGACGCTGGCAGTCGCGTCCAGTAAACCCACGGTGTTCGTTCGGCAGATTCTGGAACACTTTAAATTATCAAAATATTTTAAGGTGGTTATGGGAAGTGAACTGGATGGCAGCCGGGGAACCAAAGAAGAGGTAGTGCGGGCAGCGCTTCGGGAGCTTTTTGACGGAAAGACAATTGACAGGGACAGGGTGTACATGATTGGAGACCGCCGTTTTGATGTGGAAGGAGCCCATGGCGCAAAGGTGGAAAGCGTGGGGGTTACATACGGATACGGCAGTATGGAGGAATTAAAGGAAGCGAAATCGGACTATATTGTCCGCTCGGTGGAAGAACTGGAACAATTTCTGTTGAGAGGGACGGAGGAGAGAGGAAAAAAGGGAATTTGGGAGATATGGCGGATTGCGAGGCCTTTTTTGCTTTTTTTTCTGGTGAAAAGCGCTCTGGAGGGGCTGGTGGGATTCCTGCTGGCGCTCCTTGGCAGCAGGCTTCCCGGGGCGGAATTTTTGTTTGTGAGGGATGAGGAAGGGCTGCTGGCCGGTTTTTCAGGCAATGGTTACGCAATATTATCGGCAGTGGGCTTTTTTGGGGGAGGGGCAGTGCTTTTTGCGTCTGCCTGGCAGGCAATCCATGAGAGGATGCTTGACTCTAAATTGCTGCATCTTCGGAAAGAACCGGCGAAATGTTATATTTTGCTTGGAATGGCAACCATTGGTTTTGCTCTGGGGCTGAACATACTGCTTGTTTTCTTTGGTGTGACGAAAGGGGCGGAGTCCTACCAGCAGGTTGCCCAGCGGCAGTATGGGGCATGGCTGCCCCTGGGATTATTTTGCTATGGCATCATTGCCCCGTTGGCGGAAGAGCTGGTATTTCGGGGAATGATATACCATGAATTGAGACGGCTTCTGAAAATGCCCTCGGCCATGGTAATATCGGCGGCGCTTTTTGCCCTGTATCATGGCAATATGGTACAGGGACTTTATGCCTTTTTCATGGGATTGCTTATGGTCTATGCCTATGAATATTTCGGAGACTTCAGGGTGCCGGCGGCAATGCATATGGGAGCAAATCTGCTTATTTATCTGTTGACATCCGCAGAGATTGCCTCAAAGATTATGAATGTACCCGTATGCATGGTATGTATCATATGGGCATTGGGCGGTGTATATCTGCTGAACAGAGAGAAGGCCATATTCTGAGTATGTTGAAACTGCGGCGCAGGCAGGGAACAGGCGCCGCTGTCAGGGGCGGCATGGAGGTTGTCATGAGATTTACGGTGGTCACGGTATGCCTGAATCCGGGAAGAAAATTGGAGAAAACACTGGAAAGTATATTGAAACAGAGCTGCACGGATGTGGAGGTTGTGCTGAAGGACGGCGGCAGCACGGACGGGGCGGTTGCGGCGTGGCAGCAAAAGGCGTCAGAGATTCCCGGAGGGGAGCGGGTGAGAGTATATACCCAAAAAGATAAGGGGATATATGATGCCATGAACCAGGCAGTGTCTTATGCCAGGGGAGAGTTTGTGATATTCCTGAATTGCGGGGACACCTTTTATGACCATGAAGTATTGGAGCGGGTCAATCAGGTGGTTGAGGCCAGGAAGCTGGCAGGAGAGGACTGCGGCAGGCTGGTGCTGTATGGGGATACTTACAGTGGGAAAAACAATGCGTTGATTGCCGCTGCGCCCGCTGTGACAGGCTTCACCTGTTACAGAAATATTCCCTGTCATCAATCCTGTGTTTACAGTACTGTTCTTTGCAGGGAAAAAAAGTATGACCTGAAATATTCCATACGCGCGGATTACGATCATTTTCTCTGGTGCTTTTACAGGGCGAAGGCAGAAATATGTCCCCTGGGATTTCCGGTAGCTTCTTATGAGGGCGGTGGTTATTCGGAGAGCCGTGAAAACCGAACACGGGACCGGCAGGAACACAGGCAGATTACGTCCTGTTATATGGGCAGGGGAGAGCTGATGAAATATCGTCTCATTATGGCCTGTACTTTGGCGCCCCTGCGCAGGGCAATGGCGGAGAGCAGTGTTCTGTCAGGGGTGTATCATTGGATGAAAGAATGTCTTTACAGGCGAAAGTGATATGGAGGGGAAGAGAGAAACCTGTGAGTTCACAGAAAGTTCTGCCCGGAGGCCGGCTGGGAAATGACAAGGGGAGGCAGAACGGAAATGGAGGGAGTCATGGTTCGGGAAATGATCAAAAAGAGTCTGATACTATTAGCGGCAGGGGCAAGCCTGGGAACTTTGCTGCTCACATTGGCTTATATGCTGCCGGTCAGTTCCGTAAAAAGGGATGCGTCCATTGAGATTCTGGAAAGTGAGGGGTGGTATCCCAGGGCAACTGTGACCACATCGGCGATGTACACGAATTTTCATTCTTTTTTGCCCGATGTATTAGATGACTCCACAGACCGGATTATGCTGTATACCGCTTTGGATACCATGGAAGGATATCCTCTGGTTCGTGCCATGAATTCGCATAGTGAATATATGGGGAATTATTCCTATTACTGGCATGGGTATGTGAGCATACTCCGGCCTTTGCTGCTTTTGTTTGATTATTCGGAACTACGGATTTTGAACGGGATATGTCAGGGGATTCTTGTGCTGCTGCTGGCTTTTATCATAGGAAAGGAAAAAGGGCCGGGTCATGTCCTGATGCTTGGGACATCCTGGCTCTTGCTGAATCCTTCGGCACTGTCGCTTTCCCTGCAATATACCTGGGTTTTTTATATTGCCTTTGGGGGCACGCTGGTGCTTTTGAGAAAGAGAGCATATTTTTCGTCAGGGTTATGCTATGTGTATTTCTTTATTGCCATGGGGATGCTGACCAGTTATTTTGACCTGTTGACTTATCCTCTTTTGACCTGGGGGATTCCTTTGCTCTGGTGGACGGTTCTGGGCGGGCACAGGGAGGAACAGTCTGTGGCCGGGGACCACTCTTGTCATAAAGCGGCTCTGGTATATCTCGCAAGAGTGGTTTTCTCGGGAGCAGCCTGGATTATGGGGTATGCCCTTATGTGGGTAATGAAGTGGGGGCTGGCCACGCTGATTCTTGGCCGGAATATTTTTGAAGATGCCGTGTATGAAGTGTTTTTCCGGTTGGGCACCCAGGGGGAAGAAATCTTTAAGCTTTGGGACAGGCTCAACGCAATATATTTTAACTGGAACCATTACGCATACAAACCCTATGCCATGGCGCTGATGGTCTGGCTGTTTGTGTGGTTTTTCCGTTCCCTTTGGAGAGGGATGCGTAAAAGCCCCAGGGTATATGCGTATTTTCTGACAGGCTTGTCCAGCATTGTGTGGTATTTTGTATTGGCTAATCATACCCATGGGCATCATTTTTTTACCTATCGTATTATGGGGGTAAGTGTTCTTGCCTTTATGGCTGTCGTTCTTGAGACCACCCCGGCCGCAGGGAACAGGGGGAGGGACAAAAAGCTTCTGTGCTGTATATGGCTTGGGGCCGCCTTGCTGTCCATTCCGTGTGTACTGATGGCAAGGGAGCAGCATTTTGTGCTGAACGGATACGAAGAGTTTCGTACCACACCAATTCCTGACCAGGCGGTGGTGGAAATTCCTTTCGCCCCTGCTTTCCGGGAAATAACGGATTTGAATCTTGGGCTGGAATGCAATGGAAACAGAGGAGAGTATGAGGTGATTCTATGGGATGGGGATGTGTCTTTGTATGAGCACAGTCTGCCGGTATCGGAGGCGGAGGGCTATTATCGTCATCTGGAGGTTTCATGGAAGCTTGACAGGCATAAAACTTATCGTATCACCATACGGGCCATAGACAATGACGCTCCGGTTTCTTTATGGGTGACAGAAGGGGGCGTGGGACCTCTGGAGGAATTTAAAAGCCTGTGGGTGGACGGCAGCGCATTGGAGGGACAATTACTGGGAGGAATTCAATATCGCAGACTTCCCGTTTCAAAATGGATGTTGTCATTCCTGTTTTTGACTTGGACGGGAATATGGGCGGTGGTTTTGTATGTAATTTTGTCTGTTCACAGTCTTAAAAAACAGGAGCTTTTGTCCTGAAAAGGAATCGGCAGGGGCAGAACCCAATGAACGTGTAAATGTGAAAAAGCAGGGCGGCAGATATAAGGCCGGCAGGGAAAAGGTCAAAAGGGAAGTGGTGCCAATGGGCATTACTTCCCTTTTGACGTAAAGCCCCTGTGTGGAAAGAGATGTGCCATCATCCCCTGGTTATGGGCGTGACAGTATAGTGTATCCTTCGACAGAATAATTGCAAAAGTTTCAAATGTGGGAAAAATCGGAAGAGTATAGTCTCTTTTTGAAATAAAATGTAAAAGTACACAGATATCTATCATATAATCTTTCTTCTTGAGATGTTGGGGCGAAACTTGCGACGGGTTAGAGTTGCAGTATCAAACATTTCTCTTTTATAATAAGAAAGAACGAATTTAGACAATATGTGTTACGGTTTTTCTTGTAACAACAGTATCCGCCCGTGGACGTGGAAGGCGGACACGGACAAAACAGGAGGTATGTTTCATGGAACAGCTGAACTTGACAGCTACAAAGGACAATGAGAAGATATATAAAATACTTGGCGATTTGATGAATGGGGATAAAGAATTTCAAATAATGATTACAGTGCCTTCGGGGAAGGTGACTTCCGCGCGCAGTATGGTGCAGGAAAAGCCCAAAGCCGTAGCGGCCAGGGATTTGGAACAGGATGTGACAAACATGATTCACGAAATCGGCGTTCCGGCACATATTAAAGGATATCAGTATTTGAGGGAGGCCATTATGATGTCGGTGGATGACCCGGGAATGATCAGTTCCATTACGAAAATACTTTATCCAACCATAGCAAAGCGCTTTCAGACAACCCCAAGCCGTGTGGAACGTGCCATCCGACATGCGATTGAAGTGGCCTGGAGCAGAGGAAGGATGGAGACATTGGATGCTCTATTCGGATATACCATTGATACAGGGAAAGGGAAACCTACCAATTCGGAATTTATTGCTTTGATTGCGGACAGAATAAGATTATCCTATCGCAGCTGAATATCAATTGCGAAACATGGAGCGGTTCCAGATAATTTAAGAAATTTTTACGAAAAGAAATACTTTCCACTGGGCGCATATTGTTGTATAATAAAGACAAGTATATATAAGGTTCAGTGGAGGTTACAATGAAGAAAATTCTATTCGCGGCATCAGAGGGAGTGCCATTTATCAAAACGGGCGGCTTGGCCGACGTAGTGGGTTCCCTGCCAAAATGTATTGACAAACAGTATTTTGATGTGAGGGTTGTAATTCCCAAATATGCCTGTATGAAACAGGAGATGAAAGATAAGCTGAGATATGTGAACCATTTCTACATGGATTTTAACTGGAAAAGTGTGTATGTGGGAATCATGGAAGCGGAAGAGAACGGAGTACATTATTATTTTGTGGACAATGAATATTATTTCAGTGGTCCCAAGCCCTATACAGATGACCCCAGATGGGAAATTGAGCGGTTTGCGTTTTTTTCAAAAGCGGCGCTTTCCATTCTTCCGGTGGTTGGTTTCCAGCCGGATGTGGTGCATTGCCATGACTGGCAGACAGGGTTGATTCCCGTCTATTTGAAGGAACGGTTTAGAGGGGGGGATTTTTATCGGGGAATGAAGTCGGTTATCACCATTCATAACCTGAAGTTTCAGGGAAAATGGGATACCAAGACAGTGAAAAATATTACCGGATTGCCGGATTACTTTTTTACATCTGATAAATTGGAGGCTTATAAGGACGCCAATCTGTTAAAAGGCGGCATCGTCTACGCGGATGCGGTGACGACTGTGAGCAGTACTTACGCGGAGGAGATTAAGACCCCTTTCTACGGGGAAGGGCTGGATGGTCTGCTTCGTGCCAGAAGCAGAGACCTGCGGGGAATCGTCAACGGAATTGACTATGCGGAGTTTAATCCCGAGACGGATTCACATATTGTGGCGCCCTACAACGCAGTAACCTTTCGCAAGGAAAAAGTCAAGAATAAACGCGCATTGCAGCAGGAGCTGGGGCTGCGTCAGGATGATAAGAAGATGATGATAGGGATTGTGTCAAGGCTTACGGACCAGAAAGGGCTTGACCTGATTGCCTATATCATGAATGAACTGTGTCAGGATGACATACAGTTGGTAGTCCTGGGAACAGGCGAGGAACGATATGAGAATATGTTTCGGCATTTTGACTGGAAATACAGTGATAAAGTGTCTGCAAATATATATTATTCCGATGAGTTGTCCCATAAAATATACGCCTCCTGTGATGCGTTCCTGATGCCTTCCTTATTTGAGCCCTGCGGTTTAAGCCAGCTGATGTCGCTGCGCTACGGAACCATTCCCATTGTGCGTGAGACAGGCGGACTTAAGGATACAGTGCGCCCCTATAATGAATTCGAGAATTCCGGCACCGGTTTCAGTTTTTCCAATTATAATGCCCATGAGATGTTAAATACCATTCGCTATGCGGAGCAAATATTTTATGATAAGAAGAGAGAATGGAATAAACTGGTTGACAGGGCCATGGCGGCAGATTTCTCATGGCATGTATCCGCAGCAAAATATCAGGAGATGTATGATTGGCTGGTAGGATGAAAATGACAGGGAATGAGGGCAGGAAAAACGGCTTCATAATGCAGGCGGGTATCCTGGCGGTGGCCGGGATTATCAGCCGTATCATAGGGCTCCTCTACAGGGGCCCTTTGCATAATGTAATTGGTGCTTTGGGGTGGGGGTACTATGGATCTGCTTATAACTATTACACAATTATTCTGCTGATATCTTCCTATAGCATTCCGTCCGCAATATCGAAAGTGATAGCGCAGAAGCTGGCTGTCAAGGAATACCATAATGCCCACAGGATTTTCCGATGCGCTCTGGGATATGTGCTGGCGGTGGGAGGAGCGGCAAGTTTGTTCCTGTATTTTGGAGCGGGATTGTTTGTAGAGGGAGCGGCGGTTACAGTACTCAGGACTTTTGCTCCGACGATTTTTATTTACGGTATCCTTGGTGTGCTTCGGGGATATTTCCAGGCACATAAGAGTATGGTGCAGACCTCCATTTCTCAGATTCTGGAACAGATTGCCAATGCGGTAGTCAGTGTGGGGGCGGCATATCTGCTGATACATATTACAATGGGCAGTCTGGAACTTCCTACGGAGGAAGCGGAACTGATAAAACGTGCCACTTCCGGCGCAATAGGAAGCGCTCTGGGCACGGGTGCGGGAGTATTGATAGCGTTACTGTTTATGGCGGGGGTTTATGCCCTGAACAGGGAAACCATTTATAAGAGGGTAGCCAATGATCATCATACGGAAGAGGATTCTTATGGGGCCATTCTGAAAATGATTACAATGGTGGTGACTCCTTATATTTTAAGCACGGCTGTTTATAATTTAAGCAGTGCTGTCAATAACAGCGTATACATGAAGGCGTTTTTGAAGACACGTAATCTCAGTGAAATGGAATTGAGTTCCAGATGGGGGATTTTTGTAGGGCAGGCCCAGACCATTTCCAACATTCCCATTGCTTTTGCCACTGCTATGGGGGCGGCCATGATTCCCACAGTGGCCCAGGCGGTGGCAGCCAGAGATTTTAGCGGGGCCAGGGAGAAGATTGCGGTGTCGGTGAAAATGATAATGTTGATTTCCATCCCCTGTGCCATGGGGCTTTTTGTATTGGCAAGGCCGGTGACAGGATTGCTCTTTCATAATACGAAGGCAGAGGAAGATTTGGCGACAAAGCTGTTGATGGCGCTTTCATTGTCGGTGGTTTTTTACGCGTTGTCCACTTTGAGCAATAATATTCTCCAGGGACTGGGCAAGGTAAATGTACCCATAATCAACGCAGGGATTGCCCTGGTGGTTCAGACGGTGGTGGGATTGCTTTTGGTGGGATTTACAGAGCTGGATCTGTATGCCATTGCCATTGTCAATACCATATACTCCGGTATGATGTGTGTGTTAAATCAGATTGCCGTGCGCAAAGCGCTGCGATACAGGCAGGAGATTGCGAAGACATTTCTGGTACCGGCCTTTGCGGCAGTATTGATGGGAGCAGTGGCCTGGGCTTCTTATGAAGGACTCTATATGCTGACATACTCCCCTAAAATATCTGTGGTGGCAGCGATTCTTTTGGCTGCCTGTATCTATTGTGTTCTGTTATTGCTGTTCAGAGTGGTTACGGAGGAAGAACTGCGGGGATTTCCCAAAGGTTATCTTCTGGTGAGGGTGGCAAGAAAGTGTCGTCTGATTCGATGACCGGATTCAGGCATCCGCAATTTGGATGCCTGAAATATCACTGTCGATTGCCATGGAATAATTGGTATAATATACAACGAAACCGGGTTTGCCGCCGTTTGGCTTCTTGACATGTTTTTTTTGTACGTAATCTATTTCTACTTTCTCCTGATCACGTCCTTTGGAATAATATGCGGCAAGGCGGGCGGCTTCCTCAAAAGCCCGATCCGGCAGCTCCTGCGCATTCCCCAGTTTGACAATTACATGGGAACCGGGCATCTGTTTGGCATGGAACCACCAGTCATTTCCCGTGGCAAATTTGAAAGTGAGCTCGTCGTTCTGATAATTGTTTTTTCCCACATATATGTGGAAACCATCGCTGCTGATGTAGTGGAAAGGCTTGCTGGTAATCTTTTGTTTTTTGGAATTGCTTTTTTTGCGGATATAGCCGTTTTCCACAAGTTCTTCTTTTATTTGTGCCAGGTCTTCTTCGTGGAGCGCAATGTCAAGGGCTGTCTGGATGGATTCCAGGTGTTCTATTTCGTCTTTTACTTCTTTGGTCAGTTCGGACAATGCTTCATAGGTTCGTTTTAATTTCCCGTACTTCTCAAAATATTTCTTAGCGTTTTCCGTTGCGGTCATGGTGGAATCCAGGGGGATGGTTATGGTTTCCCCTGTGTAATAATTCAGCGCGTCCAGAGATTTGGCGCCGGGCTGCGCATTGTACCCGTAAGTGTTCAGGAGTTCACCGTAGATGCGGTAAAGGTCACGTTTTTCTGTGTCTTTTATCTGGCGCTGCTGAAGGTCATATTTTTTGACATTCCGTTCTAGGGCAGTCTGTACGATGCGGCGCAGATCAAAAGACTTCTGGCGGATACGGGTCAGAGTATTTTTTCTGGCATAGTAATGCTCCACCAGGGAAGACATGGAATCATAGGTTATGGTGGAATCTGCCGCCGTGGAATCTGTGTTCTTGCCATAACCATACATGGTTAGGGGGAGTGCGCAGAATTCCACAGGATTGTCCTTAGTGTACGCTATGTTTGGGGTGAAATGTTCTTCACGGATGGCGGTTGTCATCTGTGTGAACGCCTGATATAAATTCCTGTAGTCGTTCTCGGCTAACGCAGCGGTGGGTCTGTCACCGTCCAGACCGCTTTCATAGCAAAGTTCCTGGGCTAACACGGGAGAAATGCCTGTAAAGCTGCCATAAAGGGCTTTGTAGACAGGCTGGGGTTTTGAGGCCAAGGCGGTATGGAATTCATCGTAATCCGTACTGAGGGCATCCAGTTTATTCTGTGTCAGGGCTACAAAATAGGGTTTGCCCGGCAGGACTTCCCGAATGGAGCTGACAGCGGCGGACACACGTTTGATGCTGTCTATGATAATGCCGTCTTCATTACAGAAAATAATATTGCTGTGTTTTCCCATAATTTCCACAATCAGGGTCTTGCTGCGCAAGTCGCCCATTTCGTCTAAGTGTTCTATTCCGATGCGCACTATGCGTTCCAAACCCGGCTGGGAGATTTCTGTAATGCGGCCGTTTTGCAGGTGTTTGCGCAGAAGCATACAGAAGTTTGGCGCAGTCATTGGGCTGGGCTTATTGGTTTCGGTCAGGTAAAGCAGCGGAAGGGATGCTTCCGCTGAGATCAGGAGGCGCTTCTGACCGTTGGACTGCCGGATGGTGAGAAGTAATTCGTCTTCTTCCGGCTGGGCAATTTTGTATAATCTGCCTCCGATAAGTTCTCTGTTTAATTCCGATACTATATTTGCTATGGTTACACCGTCAAATGCCATGACCATACCTCCTATTTCAGTGCCGTCTCTGCACTTCGGTGCCCCTATGAGGGAAGGGTTATTCAGCCGCTTTTGCGTCTGAAAACCCTTCCGGGCACCTTCGTTCCGAGACTGTTTTTAATATATTCCAGTTCCGTCTCTGCACTTCGGTGCCCCTATAAGGGAAGGGTTATTCAGCCGCTTTTGCGTCTGAAAACCCTTCCGGGCACCTCCGTTTCGAGACTGTTTTTAAATTTCCTCCTGACATTTCTTAGCTGGACTATTTTCATTCCAGTTCCGTCTCTGCACTTCGGCGCCCCAACCAGGGAAGGGTTATTCAGCCGCTTTTGCGTCTGAAAACCCTTCTCTGTGTCTGAAAGACACATTGCACCTCCGTTCCGAGACTGTTTTTAAACTTGACATTTCTTAGCTGGACTGTTTAAAGTCGCTGCCAGGCAGCGCAAATTTATTCCCGCGGGCAATGAGCCAAGCGGCCGTGCTTGCACGGACAGTTGGCGAATGCCGCGAGGGTCAAATACCCCGCCCCTTGGGGCGTTGCAAGTTTGATACCCCGTTGCTTGCAGCGGGGTCTTTGATTTGTGTTACTGTTTAGAACCAATAGTGCCAAGTGACTTGCGGGTTTCTTCCAGGGCAGCAAAGGATATTCCAATGGGTCTATCATTTTGTCTATCTTTTGGTATTTATGTCTGGCCCTTATTAACAACACTTGCGAAAATACAGGCGGCTGGGGTGGGGGAAGCGCTGCGAAAGCACTTGAGGGCGCCCTTAGACCGGAGACGGAATCCACCGCTTACAAAAGATTAGACACAGTACTTTTGTGTCTTAACTTTTGTTGGCGGTTAGTCCGTCGGAGGCGTTGCCCGGGCAGAGCAGAACTTCCCCCACCCCGGCCGCCGTCCCTTTCGCCCCCATCCCTTTCGCCTCCCCGTCCCTTTCATCACCACAGAAGCAAGCCACTTGGCACTCTCGGTTCCAAACAGTAATGGACAAATCGCTGCCGCCGTTTAAGTATTTCTTGACGCTGTGGTAAACTTATCTTATAATGAAGTGAAGTATGCTGTAAGAGAGGGGTTTCCCCGGATAGGAGTACTTATGATTAAGAGTATGACTGGTTTTGGCAGATGTGAGGTCACTTGGGATAACAGGAAGTTGACGGTGGAAATGAAGGCAGTCAATCACCGCTACCTGGAAATGAATGTTAAGATGCCAAAGGCCCTGTATATTTTTGAAGCTGCTGTCAGAAACGAATTAAAGAGCTATATATCCCGCGGCAAGGTGGATGTCTTTGTGGCATATGAGGATCTTTCGGAGAAAATATCACATGTTCGCCTGAATATGGAGGTGGCGGGAGAGTATTTGAAGTATTTTGGGCAGATGGCGGCGGAGTTTGGGCTGGAAAATGATATTTCCGTGTCCGGGCTGGCCAGATTTCCCGAGGTTCTCACAATGGAGGAGTCAGGGGCGGATGAAGAGGAGCTTTGGAAGAACCTGAAAGATGCCCTGGACGGAGCGGCAAAAATGTTCGTGGAATCCAGAATTGAGGAAGGGGAGCGCCTGAAGGCGGACTTGTTTGAGAAGCTTGATGGGATGCTGCAAAAGGTTGATTTCATTGCGGAGCGTTCCCCGCAGCTTGTGACCGACTACCGCAGTAAACTGGAGGACAGGGTGCGGGAACTTTTGGCGGATACGGTGGTGGACGAAGGCAGGTTGCTGATGGAAGTGACCATTTATGCGGATAAAGTATGCGTGGATGAGGAGATTGTGAGACTGCGAAGCCATATAGTGACCACGAAAAATACGTTGTCGGAGGGCGGTTCCGTGGGACGCAAGCTTGACTTTATCGCACAGGAAATGAACCGTGAGGCCAATACCATCCTGTCCAAGATAAATGACCTTGAGTGCTCTAACCGTGCGATTGACCTGAAGACGGATATTGAGAAAGTACGTGAACAAATACAAAATATTGAATAGTCAATGGGGTACTGGCATCCCAACTGGAACAGGAGGCCGCTTTATATGTTTATTCATATAGGTTTCGGCAATATTGTCAATACATCAAAAATTATTGCGATTGTCAGTCCGGAGTCTGCGCCTGTCAAGAGGCTGGTGCAGAACGCAAAAGAAAAAGGGGTTGCGATTGACGCGACGCAGGGACGGAAGACGAAATCGGTGCTTGTGATGGAAAACAGCCAGGTGGTTTTGTCGGCATTGTTGCCGGAGACCATTGCTGGACGTGTTCAGGCAGGGGTGGAAGATTCGGAAGCGGAGCCGGGGGAAAGAGAGGCGTAGGATATGGTACGAAAAGGTATTTTAATTGTCATTTCTGGTTTTTCCGGTGCAGGAAAGGGTACACTTGTAAAGAAACTTATGGAGAAGTATGATGAATACGCATTGTCCATTTCCATGACAACACGGGCGCCCAGGCCGGGGGAAAGAGATGGTGTGGAGTATTTTTTCACAGATAAGGAACATTTTGAGGAGACCATCAGGGAAAACGGGCTGATAGAGTATGCGGTGTATTGCGGAAATTATTACGGCACACCGAGAGAATATGTGGAAAATCAACTGGAAGCCGGAAAAAATGTCATTTTGGAGATTGAGATTCAAGGGGCATTAAAGATAAAGGAACAATTTCCGGAAAGCCTGTTAATTTTTCTGACTCCCCCCAGTGGGGAGGAACTGAAACGCCGTCTGGAGGGAAGAGGAACGGAAAGCACAGAAGTGATTGCGAAGCGCCTTGCCCGTGCAGTGGAAGAATCGGAAGGCGTGGAGGCATATGATTATGTGGTGGTAAATGACAAACTTGAGGAGTGCGTGGAGGAGGTTCACGGATTGGTGGACGCCGCCCGCAGGGCGCCGGTGAGGCAGAAAACATTTATAAAAGAAATCAGAGAGGAACTTCGTAAGTTCACGAAAGGAGCAGAGTAATATGTTACATCCATCTTATTCCGATTTAATGAAAGTAGTAAACAGCGAGGTAGAGCCGGGAGAGGCACCGGTGGTAAACAGCCGTTATTCCATAGTAATGGCAACGTCAAAAAGGGCAAGACAGATTATTGGCGGTAGCAGCGCAATGGTGGAGGGCAGAGATAAGAAGCCGTTATCCATTGCGGTGGAAGAATTGAACCAGGGAAAAATTAAGATTTTAAGCGAAGAAGATGAAGGACAGTCATGAATATTTTATTCATATCTTTGGGCTGTGATAAAAATCTGGCAGATACGGAATTGATGCTTGGTTTGCTTCAGAAAAAGGGTTATTTTTTTACAGATGAAGTGGAAGAAGCCGATATTGTGGTGGTCAACACCTGTTGCTTTATCGGAGACGCCAAGGAGGAGAGCATTAATGTACTGCTGGAAATGGCCAGTCTGAGAAAAGCAGGTAAATTAAAGGCGCTGCTGGCAGCTGGCTGCCTGGCACAGCGATATGGGGAACAAATACAGGAAGAAATTCCTGAAGTGGACGCGCTTGTGGGAACCATGGCCATAGAAGAGATTGTCAATGCGGTGGAGGAAATCCTGGCAGGGGGAAGGGACAAAGGGCGGAATTATTTTCGGAGTTTAGATGCGTCCCTCCCGGTTTGCAGGGAGAGGGTGCTTACCACAGGCGGACATTTTGCCTATCTGAAGATTGCGGAGGGCTGCGGTAAACACTGTACTTATTGTGTGATTCCGAAGGTTCGGGGGCCATATAGAAGTATTCCCATGGAAGATTTGGTCTGTCAGGCGAAGCGACTGGCGGAAGGCGGTGTGAAAGAGCTTATTCTGGTGGCCCAGGAGACCACCTTATATGGGATGGATCTCTATGGAGAAAAGAGACTTCCGGAGCTTCTTCACAGGCTGGCGCAAATAAAAGGGCTGGTTTGGATTCGGCTTTTATACTGTTATCCCGAAGAAATTACGGAGGAATTACTTCAGGCAGTGGCGGAGGAAGCCAAGGTATGTCATTATCTGGATATTCCCATTCAACATGCGTCGGACAGGGTATTAAAAAGTATGGGCAGGCAAACCAGTCAGGAGGAGCTGCGGACGAAAATCAGCCGAATCCGGGAGGTGATTCCGGATATCTGTCTGCGGACCACTCTGATCAGCGGATTTCCGGGGGAGACCCAGGAAGATTTTGAAGAACTGTATCGTTTTGTCAACGAGATGGAATTTGACAGATTGGGTGTCTTTTCTTATTCTCAGGAAGAAGACACACCTGCCGCAAGGATGCCGGAACAAATTGAGGAAGCGTTGAAAGAAAGCAGGCGGGATGAACTGATGACTCTTCAGCAGGCGATTGCTTTTGAGAAGGCGGAGGAGGCAATCGGACAGGTGCTTCCGGCCATGGTGGAGGGCAAAGTGGTGGAGGAGGACGTATACGTTGCCAGGACTTACAAAGACGCGCCGGAAGTGGATGGGTATCTGTTTATTCATACAACTGCCAGCCTGATGACGGGTGATTTTGTCAGAGTACTTGTTACGGATTCCAATGAGTACGACCTGATTGGGGAATTGGTGGAGGAGTGATAGAGGTATTTTGATGAGAAAGATGAATTTACCAAACAAATTGACAATGTTTCGTGTGATTCTGATTTTCCCTTTTGTGATTCTGCTTTTGGGTGAAAGCGGAGGCTGGGGCTGGTATCAGAAGCTATTTGGCAACGTGATGGAATATGTGGACTATATTGCCCTGGCAATTTTTATCATTGCCAGCCTGACGGATCTCATTGACGGGAAAATTGCCAGAAAGTACAATTTGGTGACAAATTTTGGCAAGTTTATGGACCCGCTGGCTGACAAGCTGCTGGTGAGCGCAGCGATGATTGCGTTGGTGGATTTAGGGCGGATTCCTGCGTGGATTGTCATTGTGATAATCAGCAGGGAGTTTATTATCAGCGGTTTCCGGCTGATTGCGTCGGATAATCATGTGGTGATTGCGGCGAACTATTGGGGAAAGTTCAAGACAACTTTTCAGATGGTGATGGTGTGTCTGATGATTGCGGATATTCCAAAACTGCGGTTGTTGACGGATGTGGTTATGTGGGTGGCTTTGATACTGACAGTGGTGTCATTGGTGGATTATCTTATGAAAAATAAAGATGTGATGCGGGAACAGAAGTAAGATATTTTGCGGCCAGAGAAGTGAGATGGCTGATAGAGGTATATGTATGACAGTTGAGTTTATTTGTGTTGGAACGGAAATTCTGCTTGGAAGTATTGTGAACACCAATGCGGCTTTTTTGTCGGAACAGTGCGCAGGGCTGGGATTGTCCTGTTATTTTCAGACAGTGGTGGGGGATAATGAGGAGCGTTTGACACAGGTGTTGAAAACGGGGATGGAGCGGTCGGATATTATCATTCTTTCCGGAGGACTGGGGCCAACAGAGGATGATTTGACCAAAGAGGTTGCCGCAAAGGTTTGCGGGAAGGATTTGCAGCTGCATAAACCCAGCAAAAAGGCGATTGAAAAGTATTTTGCCCAGAGAGGAACGGTTCCGACGGATAACAATTGGAAACAGGCGATGCTTCCGAAAGATGCCATTGTGATGGAGAATCATAATGGAACGGCTCCCGGTGTCATAATGGAGACGGCGAAATGCAGTCTGATTTTGCTTCCGGGGCCGCCAAACGAATTGAAGCCCATGTTTCAGGAATGTGTAGTGCCCTACCTGGAAAAACTGACCAGCCAGGTTATCTGCTCTCAGACAGTAAAAATCTGCGGCGTGGGCGAGAGCAGGGCAGAGACCATAGTGAAGGATCTGATTGACACCCAGGGGAATCCTACCATTGCGACGTATGCGAAGACAGGAGAAGTTCATATACGTGTCACTGCTAACGCAGAAGACAAAAAAGATGCCATGAAGTTGATAAAACCTGTGGTTAAGGAATTGAAATCCAGGTTTGGCAATGCCGTGTACAGTACGGAGGAAGAATGCACTTTGGAAAAGGCAGTGGCGGATCTGCTGACGGCCAATGATCTTACGGTAACATGCGCGGAATCCTGTACTGGTGGTATGCTTTCCGCCAGGCTTGTCAATGTGCCCGGTGTCTCTGAAGTCTACAAGATGGGAGTGGTTACATACTCCAATAAGGCAAAGAGAAGGCTTTTGGGGGTTAAGAAGAATACATTGTCGAAATTTGGGGCGGTGAGCGCACAGACCGCTCAGGAGATGGCAAAGGGGGCAGCGCTGACTTTTAAGGCGGATGTGGCGGTGGCAGTCACGGGGATTGCCGGTCCGGATGGCGGTACGGCGGAAAAACCCGTGGGGCTTGTATATATTGCCTGTTATGTAAAGGGGAAAGCTGTTGTAAAAGAATATCATTTTTCGGGAAACCGGGGCAAAATAAGAGAAGCTACGGTTGCGGCCGCATTGACTTTGCTGCGGGAATGTATCCTGGAATATTATAGTAAGATAACTTTTGGAAAAAAAGAGTGAAGTGATTGACATAAGATGAAAGGGATTTGTCGTGGAACGGCGGCTAAGGGGGCGCCGTCTCTTTCGCTGCCATAGAACAGCCCCGCGAGCCACTTGGCGCTATCAGGTCCAAACAGTAACATGGCAAATTCCTGTAACCTGTGGGATGAAAATGTAATTGACTTTGTGGTGGATTGTCTGTTACAATAAAAGGGAGGCATGGACATTCTAACAAGAGAAAATTCTGGTAATCTGCTTTTCGTTCATACCATTCGGTAAGAATTCTCTGCTAAAATCACCCATGATAATGAAGTAAGACAGAGTCTGATACTGCGATAGTGAAAGGGGATGTGATATGAGGAAACTGTAAAAAATTTCAGCCAGTTGTTTTGAGAGAGTTTTATGGTACATGAAACGTATTATAGTGTTTCTTGTATTAAGAACTTGCTTTCCGGTATGATTTTTCAAAAGAGCTGGGTGCGGCAGGAACATCCGGAGGGCGATATATTTGGCAGGGCCGTAAAGGCAAAGCTGCGGCCCATGTGGCAGTTTGATACTTGATAAATGGGAATAGACGGTTTGCGCAGCGCAAAGCGCTTATTCCATGAAGAAAAAGGAGATAATCAAATGGAAAAAGAAGAAAAATTAAAAGCATTGGATGCGGCGCTTAGCCACATTGAGAAGCAGTATGGAAAAGGAGCGGTAATGAAGCTGGGAGATCCTTCCTCGCAGATGAATGTGGAGACCTTCCCTACAGGGGCGTTGAGCCTTGATATTGCATTGGGATTGGGAGGAATCCCCAAAGGGAGAATCGTAGAGATCTATGGTCCTGAATCCAGTGGTAAGACCACAGTTACATTGCATATGATAGCCGAAGTGCAGAAAAAGGGAGGCATTGCAGGTTTTATTGACGCAGAACATGCATTGGACCCGGTGTATGCAAAAAATATCGGAGTAGACATAGATAATCTGTACATTTCTCAGCCGGATAACGGTGAACAGGCACTGGAAATTACGGAAACCATGGTTCGCTCCGGCGCCATTGACATTGTGGTGGTGGACTCTGTGGCTGCTTTGGTTCCCAAAGCTGAGATTGAAGGGGATATGGGAGACAGCCATGTGGGGTTGCAGGCACGTCTGATGTCCCAGGCGTTGCGTAAACTCACCGCAGTGATAAGCAAATCCAATTGCGCGGTTATTTTTATCAATCAGCTCCGTGAGAAGGTGGGAGTAATGTTCGGAAACCCGGAAACCACTACGGGCGGGCGGGCGTTGAAATTCTATTCTTCCGTGCGTCTGGATGTGCGAAGGGTTGAAGCTCTGAAACAGGGGGGAGAAGTAATCGGAAATCGTACCAGGGTGAAAGTGGTAAAGAATAAAATTGCCCCTCCCTTTAAAGAAGCGGAATTTGACATTATGTTTGGAGAAGGGATTTCCAGAGTGGGGGATATTCTTGACCTGGCGGCCGGGTTGGATATTATAGTGAAGTCCGGCGCATGGTATGCTTATGATGGGAATAAAATTGGTCAGGGCCGTGAGAACGCAAAACAATATCTGAGAGATAATCCTGAGATATGCAAGGCGGTCAGCGATAAAGTGCGTGTACACTACGGATTTGACGGGGCTGCTGAGGGCACGGCAGGCGCAGGAAATCCGGAGGGGGCGTCTGGTGCTTCAAAGACAAAGGAGAGCGCGAAAGCGGGCGCGCGTTCCGGCGGCAGGGCTGCGAAGAATGCCGCAAAGGATACTGCGAAAGCAGAGACGGCAGGGGAAAATACTGATATCGCAGAGAATGCGGAGGCAATGGCTGAATCCGTGATTGACAAAGGGCCGGAAGAAAATGTGTGATTTGATGATAGGTATTATATAATATGAAAGTGACACGGACAGAAGAGGTGACAAAATCCCGTATCAGGGTGTATCTTGAGGAAGAGCCTGCGTTTGTGCTGTATAAAGGGGAAGCGAGAAGACTTCATATCCGGGAAGGTATGGAACTGACACAGGAAAACTATAATATTATTATGGAGGAGCTTCTGCCCAAACGGGCGAAGCTCCGTGCCATGAACCTATTGAAAAGCCGGGAATACACAGTGAAGCAGTTGAGAGATAAACTGGAATCAGGAGAATATCCCCAGGATGTTATTGAGGAGGCCCTGGCGTATGTGGCAAGCTTTCATTATACAGACGATTTGCGTTACGCAGTCTCTTTTATTACAAGCCATGAGAATGCCAGAAGCCGTAGAAGGATAGAACAGGATCTTCTGGCCAGGGGAATAGACAGGGATACTGTGGAAAAGGCTTGGACGGAATGGGAGGAAGAGGGAGGCTGCCAGGACGAACAGGCAATGATACATAAACTTTTGGAAAAAAAGCATTTTGTCCCGGAGCGGGCAAATCTGAAAGAAAAGCAGAAGATGTACGGATTTCTGATGCGAAAAGGATTTTCCGGTGAGCAGGTACGCAAAGCCATTTTGTGTACGGCGGGAGAATATGAAACAGAATGACAGTTGCTGTGAACGAAGTGAACAGTAACACTGACAGCGTAACAGTTCAGACAGGTCACTGAACTGTTACGTAGATGCACACAAAACGCAAAAAATGCGTTTTGGCGCTCGAAAGTCTCGCAAAATCGCACAGAGACGCGATTTTGACTTCGCGGGAGGGGTGTTTGAACTGTTACCTGACAGCCATCTTATCATGCATTTGTTTATAATAGGACTTGACATAATGAGAATTTAAGTTTAGAATTTAAGTGTTGTAAATTGCTTGTTAGAATGTTTTCTTTTTTCAAAAAGACAGGGGAGAGTTGGACAAGCAGGCTGTCCCTTTTTGAAAAATGTACATACATTCTATATGGACTGTCAGCAGTCTGGCAGTGAAATGTACAATGAAAATAAAATAAGGAGGTGCTCCTGTAGATGTTTGAGATTGTTATTGCTGTGATTGTCTCTGTGGCAGTGACTGCGGCAGTAACCGTTGTGCTGGTTTCCTATTACCATAAGAAGACAACGGAAGCTACCATTGGCAATGCACAGGACAAGGCAAGAGAAATTATTGATGATGCTCTTAAGACTGCAGAGACCAAAAAGCGAGAATCACTCCTTGAAGTAAAGGAAGAGTCCATTCGCGCAAAGAATGAACTGGACAAGGAAATCAAGGAGAGAAGGGCGGAAGTACAGCGCTCGGAACGCAGGGTTCAGCAGAAAGAGGAGAACATTGATAAGAAAACCGAAATCATCGAAAGGCGCGAGGCTAGTTTGGCAGCCAAAGAAGAATCTTTGAACAAGATAAAAGTCGAGGTTTCCAAACTAAATGAGCAGCGAGTGCAGGAACTGGAACGTATTTCAGGATTAACCTCTGAACAGGCAAAAGACTACTTATTGAAAATTGTTGAAGACGAAGTAAAGCATGAAACGGCTGTGATTATCAAAGAAATGGAGAATCGCGCCAAAGAAGAAGCAGACAAAAAGGCGAAGGAGTATGTGGTGTCAGCTATCCAGAGATGTGCGGCAGACCATGTTTCTGAGACCACAATTTCCGTAGTACAGCTTCCTAATGATGAGATGAAAGGAAGGATCATTGGGCGGGAGGGACGTAATATTCGTACACTTGAAACCATGACCGGTATTGATTTGATTATTGATGATACGCCGGAAGCGGTTATTTTGTCAGGTTTTGACCCTATTCGCCGGGAAGTGGCAAGAATTGCGCTGGAAAAATTGATTGTGGATGGCCGTATTCATCCCGCAAGAATTGAGGAAATGGTTGAGAAAGCGCAAAAAGAAGTAGAGATCATGATAAAGGAAGAAGGAGAGGCCGCCACACTGGAAGTTGGTGTGCATGGTATTCATCCGGAACTTGTCAGATTGTTAGGTAAGATGAAGTTTAGAACAAGCTATGGCCAGAACGCATTGAAGCATTCTATTGAAGTAGCGCAGTTGTCCGGGCTTCTGGCAGCTGAGCTGGGATTGGATGTCAGGCTGGCAAAACGTGCGGGATTACTCCATGATATTGGCAAGTCCGTGGATCATGAGATGGAAGGTTCGCATATTCAGCTTGGCGTGGAATTGTGTAAGAAATATAAGGAGAACGCAACGGTTATCAACGCCGTTGAGTCACACCACGGGGATGTGGAACCAAATTCATTGATAGCATGTATTGTACAAGCTGCTGATACAATATCTGCTGCAAGGCCGGGAGCTAGAAGGGAAACACTGGAAACCTATACTAGCAGGTTAAATCAGTTAGAGGAAATAACAAACAATTTCAAAGGTGTAGATAAATCTTTTGCTATTCAGGCAGGTCGAGAAGTTCGTGTAATGGTGGTGCCGGAACAAATTACAGATGCCGATATGGTTTTGCTTGCGCGTGATATTTCCAAGCAGATTGAGGCAGAATTGGAATACCCGGGACAGATAAAGGTAAACGTAATTCGTGAGAGCCGGGTAATTGATTACGCAAAGTAATATTTAGAAAACTGAATAATATTTATAAAACCAAAGCGTCGTATTTGTTTACGGCGCTTTTTGTTGTCATCATACTTTTCAGAATGAGTTTTATTCCCGCGGGCAATGAGCCAAGCGGCCGTGCTTGCACGGACAGTTGGCGA
>CAJUGT010000030.1:0-23442 GCA_910586435.1 uncultured Acetatifactor sp.
GACACAGAGAAGGGTTTTCAGACGCAAAAGCGGCTGAATAACCCTTCCTTCATAGAGGCATCGAAGTGGAGAGACCGGAACAAGTTCCCGCAAGCGGGACAAATCGCCATAAATGGCGATTGGAATAGGAGAAAAGGAATGGAATACAGGGTGAATATGACTATGGAAAACAAAAGTAAAAAGAGGAAAAAACGGTTGAGAAACATGGTGTTAATGGGTGTGAGTATTCTGCTGTTTGTAAAATATTTTCAGCGCAAAGGCAGAAAGGAAGAGGGGTAATATAAAATAAGGAAATCCTGATATGAGTGTGAGGTTGCTGTGTGGAAAGCAACCTTACACTTATATCAGGATTTTTTAGAGTGACTGTGAATGGAAGGAACGTAACTTTTAAGAGAATATTTGTGTATGGGGGTAAAATGTTTTCTTTACATTTTGAAAATATATGGTATACTTAATACCAGAAACGGATTGACGGAAGTAATTGAAAAACGCGGCGGAAAGTGGCCCGTATGGTTGAAAATGGTAATACAAATATATGGAAACGGAAATCGTTAAGGTAAATCATAGATGCGTAAGCCCGGAAGAAGAGCGCAAATTGCGGCGGGCAGGGGAGATTCTGAAGGCAGGGGGACTGGTGGCGTTTCCCACGGAAACCGTATATGGACTTGGGGGGGATGCCATGAATCCCCAGGCTGCAAGAAAAATTTACACGGCAAAAGGGCGGCCTTCTGATAATCCTCTGATTATACATATCGGTCATTTTGAGGATCTTTTTGAAATTGTAAAAGAAGTCCCAGCTGCCGCTGCCAGGCTGGGGGAGGTATTCTGGCCGGGACCCTTGACAATGATACTGCCAAAGGCGGAAAAGGTGCCTTATGAAACCACCGGGGGATTGGAAACGGTGGCGGTGCGTTTCCCGTCACATCCGGTGGCCAGAAAATTGATTGAGTATGGCGGCGGTTTTGTAGCGGCACCCAGCGCCAACGCTTCAGGAAGGCCCAGTCCTACCAGCGCGGGACATGTTGTGGAGGATTTGAGCGGGCGGATTGATATGATTGTGGATGGAGGCCCGGTGGGAATAGGAGTGGAATCTACCATTGTTGACCTGACGGAAGGCACGCCGAGAATTCTGCGGCCGGGGTATATTACACAGGAGATGCTGGAGGACATTTTGGGCCCCGTGGACATTGACGTGACAATGATGCGGGATGATAGTGGTCAGGCGCCTAAGGCGCCCGGGATGAAATACCGCCATTACGCCCCTGCGGGCAGACTGGTTATCGTGGAGGGAGAACCGGAAGAGGTGGTGGCGTATATCAACGCTCAGGTTCTGGCGGACAGCAGGGCGGGAGAACGAACAGGGATTCTTGGGACCAAAGAGCAGTTTGGCAAATATCATGCGGATGTGGTAAAATGTATTGGAAGCCGTGAGGAGGAAGAGAGTATTGCCAGGAATCTTTTTTCTGTTTTGCGTGAATTTGATGATGAAAAAGTGACAAGAATATATTCTGAGAGTTTTCCGGCGCAGGGGTTGGGACAGGCCATAATGAACAGGCTGCTGAAAGCGGCGGGGCATTCTGTAGTAAATTTACGCAACAGGGAGGAGTAAGCTGACGTATGATATATGACTATAAAGAGAAGGAAGGATACGTTTCTCTTTGGATAGGAAAATGTAAAGAGCGCAGTGTCATTGACAAATATCTTTCTACGGAATACTTTGAAGAAAGTTTTGATGGGGACGTAGTAAAGGCAGAACAGAGTGAAAGATGGAAGAAACTTTTTCTTCCTGCCAATCGGGACAGAGATTGTGAGGAAGAATTAAAGGACCGTTTTAACTATGAGTGTTTTAATCAATTTGAGTATGATTTTGGACTGTCCTTTGACGAAGATTTCCGTGAAGCGGAAGTATTGGACTATGATACAAAGGATTTAGAAGAACTCTTTGACGGATTTTCCTGCTGTGATTCGTTTCTGGAACGAATCACAGAGTTGGATATGAGTCATTTACATGAGTGTAATACCGCAATTGTTTTATATGATTTCAAATATGAGGGCGGCATCCTGGAAGCGGAACACGAAGATATTTATTTGCGCTTTTTGGGATATGTTACATACGATAATTGACGGAGGCAGCGTGTTTGCCGGAGCATACAGTCCAGCTAAGAAGTGTTAAGAGGAAATTTAAAACAGTCTCGAAACGGGGGCGCAATGTGTCTTTCAGACACAGGGAAGGATTTTCAGACGCTTATGCGGCTGAATAACCCTTCCCTAGTTGGGGCACCGAAGTGCAGAGACCGGAACAAGTTCCCGCAAGCGGGACAAATCGCCATAAATGGCGATTGGAATAAGGAGGTATGGATATGATAGCAATAGGAAGTGATCATGGCGGGTATGAATTAAAGCAGCATGTAATTCAATATTTGGACGAAAAGAAGATTCCCTATGAGGACATGGGGTGTCATAGCAGGGAAAGCTGTGATTACGCTGAGTTTGGCCATGCTGTGGCAAGGGCTGTGGCAGAGGGAAAATGTGAGAAAGGCATAGTGATTTGCACCACCGGCATAGGTATCAGTATTTCTGCCAACAAAATTCCCGGAATTCGCTGCGCGTTGTGCGGTGACAGTTTTTCGGCCAGGATGACCAGACTTCATAACGATGCCAATGTGCTGGCCATGGGAGCGGGAATCATTGGAACGAATCTGGCGTTGGAAATTGTGGATGTATTTCTAAATACGGAATTCTCCAATGAAGAGCGCCATATCAGAAGAATTGGCCTGATAGAGAAAACAGAGACAGATAATTGACTTAACCGCTGCGGAGAAAATGGGCGTGGAACGGAATAGGAGGCAAACTTACGATGGCGAATGTAGTAATTATGGATCACCCACTGATACAACATAAAATTGGCTTGATACGGAGAAAGGATACAGGGACAAAGGATTTTCGGCAGACCATCAGCGAAATTGCCATGTTGATCTGCTATGAGGCCACCAGAGATTTGAAACTGGCAGATGTAGAAATAGAAACGCCTATCTGCAAGACGAAAGTAAAGGCGCTTCAGGGAAAGAAGATGGCCATAGTTCCGATTCTGCGGGCAGGGCTTGGAATGGTGGATGGTATGCTGAGTCTGATTCCTGCCGCCAAGGTGGGGCATATCGGTCTGTACAGGGATCCGGAGACTTTGAAGCCGGTGGAATATTATTGTAAGCTCCCTGCGGACTGTGCAGAGCGGGAGGTTTTTGTGGTGGACCCCATGCTGGCCACAGGAGGATCTTCCGTGGCGGCCATTCGGATGCTGAAGGAGAAAGGATGTAAAAATATTCATTTTATGTGCATTATTGCGGCGCCGGAAGGTATTGAGGCAATGAAGGAGGCGCATCCGGATGTGGATCTCTATGTGGGGGCGCTGGATGAGAAACTGAACGAACATGGCTATATTGTGCCGGGGCTTGGGGATGCCGGGGACAGGATTTTTGGGACGAAATGATATGAGTGAGAAGAGAGCGGATTATATCAGCTGGGATGAATATTTCATGGGAGTAGCGCAACTGTCCGGGATGCGTTCCAAAGATCCCAGCACGCAGGTAGGGGCCTGCATTGTGGGCAATGACAATAAAATTTTGTCCGTGGGTTATAATGGTTTTCCTTCCGGCTGCTCCGATGAAGAATTTCCCTGGGCAAAGGAAGGGGAGGAATTGGAGACAAAGTATCCCTTTGTGACCCATGGAGAGCTGAATGCCATTCTGAATTATCGGGGAGGTTCTCTGGAAGGAGCCAAGTTATATGTTTCCCTTTTTCCCTGCAATGAATGTGCCAAAGCCATTATTCAGGCAGGAATTAAAACGGTTGTATATGACAGCGACAAATATATTGGGTCAACGGCCAACCGTGCTTCAAAGAGGATGTTTGACGCTGCCGGCGTGGTTTATGTGCCCTATTCCAGGTCCGGACGGGAAATTCATATCAAAGTATAGGTGAGTGCAGGCGATGAAAATATGGAAGAAAGCGGCAGTATTGTCTCTGGTGGTGCTTCTGGCGGGAACAAACGGTTCGGTTACGGTTTCCGCTACTTCTACTACAAAGGATAAAATTAATCAAACGGAAAAAGAAAAGGATAATCTTCAGGATGAGCTGGATAAGACACAGGAAAATCTGGACAATCTTGAGGATCAAAGGGATACACTGGAAAAGGAGTTGGCGTATTTGAATCGTCAGCTTACAGAGGTGGTGGAGGAACTGGCAAAGCTGGAAGAGCAGATCAGGGAAAAAGAACAGGAAATAGCGGACACCCAGGCTGCTTTGGAGGAAGCGAAGAAGACAGAGGAATGGCAATATGACAGTATGGTGGCCATTGTCCGCTGCATGTATGAACGGCAGGAAGACACTTATCTGTCAGCCCTTCTGACAGCGGGGAGTCTGACAGATCTTTTAAACAGAGCGGATTATATTGAGAAGACAGTGGCGTATGAGCAGAAAGTGTTGAAAGAGTACCAGGAAAACCGGCTCCTGATTACCAGAGAGGAGGCCAGGCTTCAGGCTGAGAAAATTGATTTGGATAACTTGCAGCTTCTGACGGAGGTGGAGAGAGAAAAGGTTACGGAGCTTATAAGCAAAACGGCAAATTCCATTACAAAATACGCTGACCAAATATCGGACGCGGAACAGAAAGCTCTTGCGTATGAAGCGGAGATTAAGAAAAAGGAAGAAGATCTGGAATATCTGAAGAAAAAGCTGGCGGAAGAAATTGCCCTGTCCCAGGCGGCGGCAAATGCGGCCAAAAGGGATATTTCGGAGGTAAGCTTTGCGGAAGGGGATGTATATCTGCTGGCAAATCTGATATATTGTGAGGCCGGGGGGGAACCCTACGAGGGCAAACTGGGCGTGGGAAGCGTGGTAATCAACAGAGTATTGAGCTCTAAATTTCCCGATTCCATTTTGGGCGTAATTTATCAGAAAGGACAGTTTTCGCCGGTGGCGAGCGGACGGCTTGATCTGGCTCTGTCCTCCAATATGGCCAATGAGGATTGCTACAGGGCGGCGGAAGAGGCCATGGCAGGAACTACCAATGTAGGGAACTGTGTCTTCTTCAGAACTCCAATTCCGGGGCTCACAGGCATCAGCATTGGAGGGCATATCTTCTATTGAAGACAGGGCGCGGAATGTGTGGTGTCATAAACCCAGCTTGTCCAAAGGGTCCTGTAAGGCATTTAGTTTAGATTGATAGAGATAGGAAAGCAGATGATTCAGACTGTATAAACAGGAGGACATCTGTTTTTTTGTGATCAGATTTTGCTCCAGGGCAGCCGCCAATTCATCCAAATCGACTACTTCGGTCCTTCCGTCAGGATATATGATGACGTCGGCCAGCAAATCTGTCATGATGAGAGCCTGTTCCTCCGGCTCCACTATGTATTCCGCAATGTCGCAATACCAATACAATAAACTGTTGTCGCTGCGATAAAATTTGCTTACCTTGAAGCCTTTTTTCAGAAAATAGCAGGAGCTTCCATGAGTGAAGCTGGTTTTGGGACTTAGGGTATCCCATTTGGTGATGAGAGTATCGTCATCTTGAGCTATGATTATGTCGTCTTTTAATAAATCATATTTGGTAGGTATCAATTTTCTGCGGTATATTTTGGTAATTTGTATCATAAGAACTCCTTTCTAAGCGCAGTATGTTATAGCGGCAGCAAAAAATTGAATTATGTGATTATAGTATACAGCCCAAAAGGTGCTCCGTCAATGGCGAGCGGCAAATCCATAACAGTTCAGACTTGTTATTATGGATTTACTGGTATAAAATAATTATAGTTCAATGAGCTGTCTGAGCTGTTTATAAAAACAATAAAAGAATAAGACAAAGAAGACAGGAAGAAGAAATGAAAAAAATTTCGCTGGAACAGTTGATGGAAGAAAGTGGGACAGAGGATTACAGAGAGCAATATGGTTATGTATGCAGGTTGATGGAAGAGAAGAGAATACTTCCGGTGAAAAGTTCTCCACTCAACGGGAAAAAACCGGCGCTGCACAGGAGTTACTGGCTGGTGGAGGACACTGTTGACTACAGTGGGCTGATAGAGGAGCTGAAATATGATATTACTCCTGAAATCAAAACGGATTACTATATGAATCACCTTGATGTGTACCAGGAAGAGAAAAAATGGGTGAATCTTCTGAACGATTATTTTTCAAAACAGAAAGGGAAGGAGATTTCCCCATGGAGCTGTCAGCAGGAGCCGGAAAAATGGCAGGATGTCATCTCATTGAATGAAAGAAGCTTTCAGATATGGGGAAGGGAAAAATTTCTGCAAAGAGAGCAGGGACGGAGGATATTGGCCCATTGCGGGGTGGAGACGCAACAGCTGGGAGTATATGAAACCACAGAGCCTCTGGCGTACTATTCCGTCAGCAGGATGATTCCCCAGACAGTAGTTATCCTGGAAAATAAAGATACTTTTTACAGTATGCGTCTTCATTTAATGAATATGTGTAAGGAGCAGTGTTCCGGCATCATTTTCGGCGTGGAGGTGGGGACGGTGGTGTATGGAGCGGGAAAGGGGATTCTGCGGTCTTATGAAGATTTTCGCTTTTGTGTGGAACCTCATATCAATGAAAGGGAGAACCAGATTTTGTATTTCGGAGATTTGGATTATGAAGGCATAGGTATTTTTGAGCGTCTGGCCGGTTTGTTTGACGCCGAAGGCATAGAAATTTGTTGCCGGGTGACGGGGCATAGAGTCCTTCCTTTTATACAGGCCTATGAAAAGATGGTGGAAAAAGCGGAGCGCTGTGGTATTGATTTCCTGCCGGAGTCCAGTGAGAAGCAGAACCGCAATCTCTCAGGACTTTTTTGGAGTTTTTTTCCCAAGAATCTGCAAGATAAAATGCTTCAGATTCTTGAGAGCGGAAAATATATTCCCCAGGAAATTGTCAATATTATGGATTTTTGAAATGGAGGAAAGGATGCAATATGAATTTCTAGGGCAGTTTCCGAAAAGGATGAAGCATGTGGGGGCATATATGATACTTTTCGTGAACAGCAGCCAGAAGACCATCTGGAAACAATATGGATTCCAGAAGCTGGATGAGCAGATGAATGTAATATTTGCGGTGATGTTATATCTTATGGAACAATCTCTGAGGGAAGTAAACTGCACTGTGGATGACATAGGAGCATATTTGGATGGCTTGAATATGACCTGTTTCAAAAAGAATATGACTTATGAGGATTGTAAGATTCTGGGAGATTTTATTGTCAATGTGGTTCTTTCCAATGAGGGAAAGGCCATGTATTTTGACGGATTTGATTTTGAACAGAGAGTTTATGAAAATATAAATATAAACTATGTGGGGAATCGGATCGTCTATCTGGAATCAGAGGCCAGAAGGACTTCCTACTACCTTACGGAGGACGGATATAATCTGTTATTATCCACATTGGAAATAGAAAGCAATATGAAGCTTACCATTCATGAGATGATTTTTCAAATGCATTTGGAAAAGCAGAGTTATGACAGGGCGGCGGATGATATTAAAAACATCTTTAATCTGCTGAAAATACAATTACAGAAGATAGAGGATGCCATGGTGAGAATACGGAGAAATGCTCTCGCCTATTCCGTAGCGGAATATGAGGAAGTGCTGGAAGAGAACCTGGATACAATCAGTGATACCAAAAGGAAGTTTTTGAGTTATCGGGAGTTGGTGAAGAACCGGGAAAAAGAGTTGGAAGATATGGGCCTGAATGTTCGTCGTCTGGATGCTAAGGAGGAGGAAAATCTAAGGAATCTTAATGTGATTGAAAGTTATTTAAACCGTACCATAGATGAGCATCAGAAAATTCTCAGCAGCCATTTTGACTTGAAAGTTTTATATACAAAAGAATTGGAGCAGCTTGCTCAGATGTCTTTTATCAAAAGATTCTCGCTGCGAAATGAATTATTTGAGAAGATATTGGATAAAGCGGGCGCGTTAGAACAAGTGGAGGAGTTTCTGAGACCTCTTTTCGTCAATGAGCCATATAAAATATATCATCTGAAAAAATCCCTGGAACTGCAAAGGCCCATCAGGAAAAAAGAGCGGGAGGAAACGGATGCGGTGATGGAATTTGGCGATGAACAATGGATGAAGGAGGAAGAACAGAGACAGCGAGAGAAACTGGCCAGATATGAGGGGAGTCTGACGATGATATTGCGTAAAGCCATGGAGGCTCCAAAGGGAGAAATATCTCTGGAAGAGCTGAAAAATGGTATTGAGACAATGGACCAGGAGCGTTCGCTGCTGCTTCCAAGTGTGGAAATATTCAGGGAAATCATGGTAGAGCTGCTGCGGGAAAGGGAAATCCATATGGATGCGCTGCGGGAAGAGAGACGAAATTACATCAGTGAAATTTCAGGAGGATTCCAGCTCAACGAGATGCTTTTAAACTTAGAGGATGCCTGGGGGGAGCGGATACAAATGATAGAAGCCTATCGGATAGAGGACGGAAAAGTGATACTGTTCGACAATGTGCCCGATGGGACAGGCAGGAGAAAAACCATACGATGCTCCAATGTGCTGATAAGAGTCAGGAGAGAAAAATAATTCCGAAACGGAGGTGCCCGGAATGGTTTGCAGACGAGGAAGCGTCTGAAAGCCATTCCCGGATAGGGGCACCGCAGAGCAGGAATGGAACTGGAAAAAAATTCCGAAACGGAGGTGCCCGGAATGGTTTGCAGACGAGGAAGCGTCTGAAAGCCATTCCCGGATAGGGGCACCGCAGAGTAGGAATGGAACTGGAATAGGAGGCCAAATGGCATACGAAATAGAAGATATTCGGACAGGTCAGGAAATTTTTTATTATCTTTTGGAACATCATGAACTCAGTGAGGAGGTTCAGGAACAGCTTTTTCGGGGATATGCGGAGAATGAGAGAATTCAGAATCTGGTAAAATCCCAGGGAGACGCGGCTCTGTGTGACATTGAGCGATATGGTGATGTGATTTATCTGATTCCCAGAGAGGACAACACGTTTCTGGGATATTCCAAAGGGCAGCTGAAGCAGGCTTTGTGTAAATCCAACGGAACAGACAAGGATTATTATCTTTCTCAGTTTGTCATATTGATATTGCTTGTAGAGTTCTATGACGGACAGGGCGCAACCAGCAAGACAAGAGATTATATGCGGGTGGGAGAATTGCAGAACAGCATATCTGCGCAACTGAAAGAAGGAGTCCGGAGGATGGGGGAAGAGGAGGAAGAAAAGGAGGGCATTGCGTTTTCTAATATGGCGGAGGCATATGAAGCGCTGCGTTCGGATGAGAAAGGCTCCAGGGCAAGAACCACCAAGGAAGGATTTCTCTATAATATTTTGATTTTTTTGCAGAAGCAGGGCCTGATAGAATATGTGGAAGAGGATGAGATGATAAAAACTACCAAAAAGCTGGATCAATTTATGGACTGGAATCTTTTAAACCAGAACCATTTTCAGCGAGTGAAGAGTGTATTGGAAAAGTGTAAAGCAGGTATTGGGATAGTCTAGCTAAGAAATGTCAAGAGGAAAATGTCAAGAGGATATTTAAAACAGTCTCGGAGCGGAGGGGCACCGAAGCGCAGAGACCGGAACAAGTTCCCGCAAGCGGGAACTGGAATAGGAGAATAAATTGAGTAAAATTAACGCAGTGCGTTTTATTAATCTAAATTATAATAACAATACCATTCGTGTCAGTGATGAGACATTTCAGCTTGGCGGGGAAAGCACTCTGCTTTCGCTCAGAAATGGCGGAGGAAAGTCTGTTCTGGTGCAGATGCTGATGGCTCCGTTTGTACATAAACGCTATCAGAATGCCAAAGACCGCCCCTTTTCCAGCTATTTTACCACCAATAAACCTACCTTTATATTGGTGGAATGGAAACTGGATCAGGGGGCGGGCTATGTATTGACAGGAATGATGGTTCGGAGAAGCCAGGAAATATCTGAAGAACGTCAGGACGAATTGGAGATGATTCAATTTATTGCGGAATACAAGGAGCGTTGTATTCAGGACATTTATCATTTTCCGGTGGTGGAGAAGACGAAAAAAGACATTACATTAAAAGGATATGGGGCTTGCAGACAACTTTTTGATACCTGGAAACGGGAAAGAACCATCCCTTTTTATTATTATGACATGAATAACCCGGCGCAGTCAAAACAGTATTTTGACAGGCTCACAGAGTACCGGATTTATTATAAGGAATGGGAAAGCATTATTAAGAAAATAAATTTAAAGGAGTCCGGGTTGTCGGATTTATTCGCGGATTGCAGGGATGAAAAGGGACTGGTGGAGAAATGGTTTCTGGAAGCAGTGGAAAACAAGCTGAATCAGGATAAAAACCGGATGAAGGAATTTCAGAGCATTATGGAAAAGTATACCGGTCAATATAGGGATAATCAATCCAAAATAAAGCGCAGAGAATCCATTCAGGCTTTTGACAGAGAAGCGGAGAAAGTCTGGGAGGCAGCTTTGCGCTATCGTGATATGCGGGAGAAACTGGAAGGGCAGAAGGCCGCAATCGTTGATTTTATTTGTCAGCTTCATGGACTGGAGAGATGGGAAAGGGAGAAAGCGGCTGAAATTCGTATCAGGATAGAGGAGTTTGCCGGAGAACTTCTGCGTCTGGAATATGAGAAGTTATCCAGGGAGTATTATGATATTCTGCATAAAGAACAGCTTGTGGTGGGCAATCTGGAAATGCTGCGCATGGAAGAGGAGGATTTGGAACAGGGAAGGGAGAGGATGATTCGTAAGCTTCATTTGATGGCCTGCGCAAAACAGCAGGAGGAGACTGAAGAGCTGGGACAGGAAAGAGACGCTTCCTTTCAGCGTTTGTTGTTGTGCAAAGAAAAGCGGGAAAATCTTGCGCCGGAGAGAAATCGTTTGGGAGTAGGACTTGAAAAATATTATGATGTGCTGCGAAGACGAAAAGGACAGGAAATCAGGCAGTGTGGCGACATTCTCCTGGAGATGGAGAAGAAGAAAGAAGAAGGGAAGGAAAAGCAGCAAAAATTGCGTGGAACCGAAAGGGAACTCACTGGCCAGGCCGGCGCCCTGAAGGCCAATATCAGTACATTTGACCGGACGGAAGACGGGTTTAATGGGGATTATCAAACGCAATGGCGCCGCAACTTGCTGGGGGAATATGAAGCGGGGGCGCTTCAGATAGCACAGGCGGAATATGAGAAGGAATTGAACGGCAGTGAGCGTGCCAGAACCGAGCTGATAAAAGAAATGGAACAATACAGGCAGCAGGTGAAAAGTATGCGTCGTCAGTTAGAAGACAAGAGGGTAGGGATAAGCGCATTGGAGTCTGCGGGGAAGGAAGCGGGAAGTATTCTGGAGCGTTTGGATCAGGAGCTGAAAGAGAGAAGCGCCATTTTACGTATTCTTGGTATGGGGCAGGAAGAAATCTATAATACGGAGAAAATGCTGGCGGTGGTGGAACGGAAGCTGAGAGACGCCGACCTGGTACGTCAGAATCTGGAGAAAGAAGTGAATGGGCTGGAAAAAGAATATAAAAAAATGGCACAGGGACAGATATTGGAGCTGACGGATGAATTTAAAGGAATGCTGGAAGAAGCCGGGATTCATTATGTTTATGGTATGGAATGGCTGAAGAAAAATAAATTCTCGGAAGAACAGAATCGGAAACTGGTGGCCAGGAAGCCGTTTCTGCCCTATGCTCTGATTATATCAGAACAGGAATTCAAGCGGTTGTCAGGGGCTGAGGAGCGAGTGTACACTTCTTCACCCGTGCCGATTTTACTTAGGGAAGAACTGGAACATAATCAGAGAGACAGGGGAGGAGCAGTGCATTCCTATGAAGGATTGCATTTCTATCTATGGTTTAATGATAATCTTTTGGATGAAGAGAAGCTAAAGCAGCTGCTTTCGGAACAGGAAGCCAAAATTCGGAAGCTCTGCAAAACCATAGACGCAAAGAAGACGGAGTATGCGGAATATATCGCAAGACAGGAAAAACTGAAGGGCCAGAAGGTATCCGAGAGTACTTATCACAAGGCAGTGGAGGACGTGAATCGGATTAAGAAGGAATTGTCCGCGCTGGAGCAGGATCTGGTGGAACAAAGAAAATCTTTGGAAGCGCTGGAGGAGAAGCAAATCCGGATAGAACGGCAGATTGGGGAGCTGGCTCAGGAGATTCAGCTCCGGAGCAGGAAACTTGCCGATTTTGCCAGGCTTGTCAGGGAGTATGGGGAATACAGGGAGAATTGTCGTCTGTTAGAGAAGAATCAGAAGGAATATGAGCGTATACTTCTTCTTCAAAAGCTGGAAGAGGATAAAATAAACCGACTGGAACAGGAGCTGGTTACAGAACGGAACCGGCTGTCAGCGCTGGAACGGGAAGAAAAGGAGTGTGCGGAAAAACAGGCCCGTTACCAACCATATGCCTTGATGGCGGAGAGAGCTGACAGCCGGAAGGAAGCCCTTTTGGCGGCGGAGCAGGACAGTGACCGGGAGGAAGTCCTTTTGGCGGCGGAGCAGGACAGCGGCCGGGAGGAAGCCGTGATGACAGCACAGGAGGCCAGAGAAGCGGAAAGCCGCTATGAGGCCATCACCGGCGGAATCAGTTTGGAACAGAGGGAGTTGGAAGAGCAGGCCGAGAAAGCGGAAAAAAGATATGGACGTGCTGTGGAGGCACTTTGTGAACTGGCGAAAAAGTACGGAGTGGAGGAGAAGGAATGGAGCGGACTCACCTATCATAGGAAGGAAGAGAACCATCAGGAAATATTGCTGGAAGGCCAGGAGAAGAAAATACGCAGGAAGAGAGAAGAAATACAGAGAGAAGAAATACAATGCGCCCTTTTAGGGCAGGAAAAGAACGGAAAACTAAAGCAGATGAGGGAACGCTGCCATAAAGAGGAACCTGTGGCCAGGGAAGAGATACAGACCATTCATTTCCAGGACGCAATGATGAAACTGGAATATGAACAAAAGGAGGCGGAAGGAGAGGAAAAAGAAATTCTGAAAAAGCTTCAGGCGTATGAAAGCAATCTGACAGCTCTGGCGGAATATGAGGCTCAGTTTGCGGAGGAAGGGTATTCTATGGAAGGGAGTATTTCCGCAGAAGAAGATTTGTCCCTGCGGGCGCTTACCGGCCCGGAACTGACAAGACAGAAGGGAATTCTTCTTCGGGACTATCTTTCCTATAAGGACAGGCACAGGGAAACAAGATCCAATCTGGAAAAGGTCATTAACAAAATGCTGAGGATGGAAATATTTGCGGAAGACTTTTATCAGAAACCTTTGGAGGCTTTGCTGCAGCTTACCGGAGAAGCGGGACAGGTCATCCGTCAGCTGGAGACCACAACAGCTTCCTATCACAGTCTGATGGAAAAATTGCAGGTGGACATAGCGCTTGTGGAAAAGGAGAAGACGAAAATTGTAGAGCTTGTGGGGGATTATCTGAAAGATGTGCATGATAATCTGAATAAGATAGATCGCAATTCTACTATTATGGTAAGGGAGCGTCCGGTGAAGATGCTGAAGATGGAACTGCCGGACTGGTCTGAGAATGAAAATCTGTATGAATTGCGGCTTCAGGACTACATTGATGATGTGACTGTAAAAGGAATTGCTTTGCTGGAAGAGAATCAGAATATACAGGAGTTCCTTGGCACAAGGATTACTACCAGGGGATTGTATGACGCAGTGGAGGGAATAGGAAATATACAAATTCGGCTCTACAAAATTGAGGCACAGAGGGAATACCCTATCTCATGGACGGATGTGGCTAAGAATTCAGGAGGAGAGGGATTTTTATCAGCGTTTGTCATTCTTTCCTCTCTGCTTTGCTATTTGAGAAAAGACGATTCAGATATATTTGCGGATCGCAATGAAGGAAAAGTGCTCCTGATGGACAATCCTTTTGCTCAGACAAATGCGTCTCATTTGTTAAAGCCACTGATGGATATGGCCCGAAAGTCCAATACGCAGCTTATCTGTCTGTCGGGACTTGGCGGGGAATCCATCTACAATTGTTTTGACAATATTTATGTTTTGACATTGATAGCAGCCAATCTGAAGAATGATATGCAATATCTGAAATCAGAGCGTATGCGGGGAACCGAAGAAGAGACAATGCTTGTGTCACGGATAGAAGTGATGGAACAACAGGAGCTGGAATTCTAAGAGAAAGCGGCAGTTCAGGCAAATGCCTGAACTGCCGCAATGGGATCTCAGGAGGGATGATGTTCGGTGTACCGCATATCCACTTTCATAATATGGTTAATCAGCCAGTTGACAAGAAAATCCAGAAGATTTTGTACAGCTTCATTTTGTTCATCGAAATCTTCTTCTAAAGCATCCATGTCAAATTCCAACAGGCGTTGTTCAAACTGACGGTGCTGTGCCATATGCGCGGAAAGACTGGGGTATTGGATTTGTTCCATATAAGCTTCTTCATGGGAAAAATGAGTCCGGGTGTAATTAATCAGTTCAGAAATCAAATCTGTCAGACTGTCCGTTTTGTCCATTAAGATGTCATTATTCAATAAGTCATGTGTCTGCTGGGCCAACTCGAACAACCTTGCATGCTCCTTGTCAATGGATAAAATCCCCGTATAATATTCCGGTTTCATCTTATACATGATAAATTCTCCTCTCGAACTATGTAAATATTGGATATCTATATTCTACACCTTTTTTTATAATAATCAAGAGGAACAGGGGAGAGATTTCATAAAAAAGGGGCGGGTTGCTGGTGGTAGATGGAAGATTAAAGTATAATTATCATTGGCAAAAATAAAGAGAAGAAGGCGAAAACCTCTTCCCAATCATACAGATTTCGCTTATGACTAAGTTCGCGAATAAACAAGATAAGGAGCCTGTATGATGAAATCAACAGGGCGGGGCGAGTGGACATGGATTGCAAAAGATGTTATGATGGAACAGGAAGTGTTATAAAGTCTGGCAGCCATAAATAAATGATATAGGGAGGATACATATGCGAAATACGGAGGAAATGATGAGTTTGTTTGAGGCGTTTGCGCTGAGAGAGGAAAGGGTGAGGGCAATGACTCTGGAGGGTTCCAGGGTAAATCCCGGGATAAAACCCGATATATATCAGGATTATGACATTACTTTCCTTGTGACGGATGTGGAGAGTTTTCGGGAGTCTGACGATTGGCTATCTGTGTTTGGTGAATGTATCTTCATGCAGAAACCGGAAGCTATGAGTCTGTTTGAGCCGGATTTTCCAGAAGGCTGGTTTTCGTATCTGATGATTTACAGGGATGGGGTGAAAATAGACCTTACTTTGGTGCCGGTGAAGGACGTGGAAGAATACTTTGCTCAAGACCCTTTGATATCTGTTATATTGGACAAGGATGGTATATGTGGTATGGCCATGCCGCCAAGTGATGAAAGATTCTGGATTCAGGAACCATCGGAAGCCTTTTACAGGGATTGCTGTAACGAGTTCTGGCAGGTATGCCATTATGCAGCCAAGGGCCTTTTAAGAAAGCAGCAGCTCTATGCCAATCACATGATGGAACAGATAATCAGGAAGGAGCTTCTGCGGATGCTTGGCTGGTATGTGGGGGCCAAAAAGGGATTTCCCATAAACTGCGGCAAGTATGGCAGGGACATTCCCGGATTCCTTTCGGAAGAAGAAGGGCAAAAACTGTTTCTGTCCTATCGTCTTGACAGTATTGAAAACGGATGGCAGGCGTTAAGCGCTGCGGAAGATTTGTTTGCCATCGCTTCAAGAGGAGTTGCGGAGGGTGTAGGTTTTGCATATCCGGAATATGAAAGCGTTGTGCGGGAATATATTGAGACACTGAAATCATTAAAAATGTCGGAATGCTGACAAAAGAGAAGAGACATTGGAACTTTATGTTCCCAATGTCTCTTCTCTTTTATATGAAAAACGATATATTTTGCTGTGAATCATTTTATATGGGTTAGGGAACGGGCCGAAGGGGAAAGAAACAGCCCGTCCGTTCCCATAGGAAGCATACAGCCGCCCGCTCGAAAACGAGAAGGTTGTTTGCTTACCATGTTCATTATACGATGTTTTTCTTAGAAAAGCAATAATTTTTTGCGAAAATTTTAACTTTTTTTCTTGTTCCGGGTTTTGGGGGCATGATAAACCAGGTTGCCGGCCAGTTATCACGCCCAAGAATGGCATAGCAACCATTCATCCCAGTCCCCCCATTGTACAAAATGGTTTTTCTGTACATAATATTTGTTTTATGGTACAATGTCCGCAAAGGGCAGAGCCAAGCGTCCAAAGAAGCAACTGCCAAACTTGTTTGAGCAGATGCTTCTTTGGACATTTGGCGAGCGAAGCGAACCCGAAAAACAGAAGGTTTTTCGGGTCTCTGCCCGAAGAATTGCGGAAATCATGGTACAATGTTGACACATAAAGGCATTGTGTCAAACACTGATTCCATTGGGAAAAAAAATAAAAGGAGTGGAAAGATGGAGGATTATCGTTTTAAAGTAAACCTGGGGGGCATGATTGAAATACTGTCAGACCATCTATATAGCAGTCCGGATGTGTACATCCGGGAGCTGTTGCAGAATGGAGTGGATGCCATTACCGGAAAGAAGAAACTGGAGGAAGTTTCATTTGCTTCCCACGGGAAAGCGGATGGGGAGGACTTGGGCAAGAATGCGGGTCAGGGAGTTGAGGGATGTATCTCACTGGATATAGAGGAGGGAAAAAGCCTTATATTCTCAGATAACGGGCAGGGACTTACGGAGGAGGAAATCCATCGTTTCCTGGCGATTATAGGGGAATCTTCCAAACGTAATCTTGAGAGCGGAAGGATTGAGACAGACTATATCGGGCGTTTTGGCATAGGGCTGTTGTCATGCTTTATGGTTTCCGATGAGATAAAAATGCTTACCCGTTCCTGCAAGGAGGATTCTCCGGTGCTGGAATGGCTGGGAAGGCCCGATGGCACTTACACCATACGTAAGGTGGAAAAAGGGGACTATAATCAGAACCAGAGCCGGGAAGCCAGTCAATATGAAGCATTGGCCTCATCCTGCGGAACCAGTGTGATTCTGTCAGCAAAACCTGGAATGGAGGAGTATTTTACCAGGGATGTGATAGAGAAGCTCATTATTTATTATGGAATACTCCTGCCTTTTCCCATTCTGATACGCCAGAATGGAAAAGAAAAGCAGATGAATCCCATTTTTCTTCCATGGGAGGGACGAAAGACCAACAGCCAGGAGCTGCTGCTGTTTGGAAAATTAATGTTTGAAGAGCAGTTTTTTGACTGTGTGCCTTTTCGCTCAGAAGAAGGCAATGTATCCGGTGTGGCATATATCAGAAGTTATCCGGTGCTGCCCTCTGCCAGGGTCAGTCACAGAATCTATCTGAAGAATATGCTGCTGACGGAAAAGGGGGACAATCTGATTCCGGATTGGGCCGTATTTGCCAAATGTATTGTCAATGCCACGGATTTGCGCCCCACCGCTTCCAGGGAGGGGTTTTATGTGGATGAGGTGCTGGAGGCTGCAAGAGATACCATAGAAGATTGCCTGACGGAGTATATTGCGGATCTGGCTGAAAATGATCCGGAGAAATTTCAACAGTTTTTCAGGATTCATCATCTGACATTAATGTCACTTGCGCTGGCAACCCCGAAGCTTTTTGGCACTTTGGCGGACTATTTTCATTTTGAAACCACCAGGGGAAACAGGACTGGCTATGAGCTGAGGACCTGCGGGGAACCCTTGATATACGCTCCCACAGAGGAGAAGTATAAGCAGCTCTCCCAGCTGTTTTTTGCCCAGGATAAGCAGCTCATCAATGTATCCTATGTACACTCTCTGGATCTGCTCAAGCGTCTGGGGGACATGTATCAGATTGAGGTCAGCGCAGTGGAAGACTGGGAGGTGGAAGATCTGATGAAAGATTTGTCCCCGGAGGATCAGGATGAGGGATATGAATTCCTGAAGATGGCGAATCATATTTTAAAATCCTTTGATTGTAAGGCGGAGCTAAAATATTTCTCCCCTTATCATCTGCCAACTTTTTATCTCATGGATGAAAACACATTGCTGAAACGCCAGATTGCAAGTTCCAGATCACAGTCCAGCGCTATGTTTTATAATATGCTGGATGCGTTTGCGTCGGATTTGGCCAATGAGAGGGCGGCGACCCTGTATTTTAATTACAATAATCCTTTGGTGCAAAAGCTGGCAGGCTGTGAGACGGAGAAGGATGTAAAAGTCTTTGTGGAAATTTTATATGTGCAGGCGCTGCAGATAGGAGGTTTTGCTCTTCATAACAATGAGATGGGGATGCTGAACCGCAATATTATGGCGCTGATGGAGAGGGGGCTGTCCGATGTATGATCCGGTGAATATAAAAAATACATATGATAAAATGGAACACGGCAAAGTCAAAATAGCTGCCATGCGTTCGGCTGTGGCAGAAGCCGACAGACAGGGGGATGTGACGTATGGAGCGTTTTTCCGTGAGGAGATATGCCATGAGTCCTGCTTTTATGGAGATGGCATGGATATGATGATTATTTTTCCGGAGCTGTTGGCGCTGGTAGATAAACATCCTGAGACGCCCACCACAATTTTTGACAAGTATATTTATCAGAACAGTTTGGATCATGTGCTTTGGATCTATAAGTGGGTATTGTCCCATTGTGAGTCTTATTATCAGATTCCCATGGAGGACTGCATGAACTTTTTTCAGGACGCAAAGGAACGTTTTTTGCGGTTTGGATATAATCTAAAGCCCTGGTATCTGATTTTGTATGATTTTTATAAACATATTGACAAGGAAAGGGCGGAAAAGGACTTTTATGAATTTGAAAGGCTGCCCCGTGACTCAAACAGTGACTGCCAGGCATGTGAGAGGAATACAGAGATTTCCTTCTATCTGGATCAGGGGAATCTGGAAAAGGCGGTGGCGCTGTCAAAGGAAATAGAAAATTTTAAATTGACCTGCGGTGATAAAATGTCGGCGTGGCTGCGGATGAAGAAGCATTTCATGCATTATTACATGAAACGGAGAGAATTTGATAAGGCCCTTGACTATTGCAGAATGATGGAAAGGAACCTGCAAGAGGAAACGGAATTTGAACGCTGGGATGATTTTCTGGTTTGTTACGCCCATTCGGATCTGGGAAAAGCGTTGAAAATCTATAAGGAACATTGGAAAGAATGGCAGGAATGGCGGGACCCCTCGGATGAATTTCGCGTCAACGTCAATGCCTGTCTGTTTTTCCGGGAACTTGGAAAGAGCAAAGAAGGAAAGGAACAGGTCAAGCTTCCCTTTGACAATTCCTTTCCATTATATCGGGAGAGCGGTCAATATGGGATTCAGGAATTGTATGATTTCTATTATAAGAAAGCCTCAGATCTGGCGGAGAAATTTGATGCCCGCAATGGGGCAGATGGATACCGGAAGGAGTTGGAAGAGGCGTTATGTATAACCCCGTAGAATTAAGGGAGAGGTATAGAGAGCTGGAACATGGCAGGGCCAGGATGGCGGGAATTCGCGCCGCCATAGAAGAAGCGGATAAGCATAAGGACATTTCTTATCAGATTTACTTTCGCGCGCAATTTTGTGAGGAGTCGGTGTTTTACGGGGATGACCTGGATATGGTAGTGATGTTTCCGGAAATGCTTTCCCTGGTGGACAGGTATCCGGACGCGCCAACCACTCGGCATAACAGCAGTTACAAGAACAGCTATTCCAATGTTCTTTGGATATATAAGTGGCTGTTGGAAGACTGCGAGAGATTTTATCAGATTCCCATGGAAGATTGTCTGAAGTTTTTTGAGGATTATAAACAGCGCTGTATTGCAACAGGGTATAATCTGCGGCCTTATTATGAATATGTGTACTCTTTTTATGACAGCATGGGAGATTCCAGGGGGGAGGAAGCTTTTGGCAGGTTCAGGAAACTTCCTCATGACGGCAATTGTAATTGCAGAGCATGTGAGAGAAATCTGGAGATAAACTACTATCTGGATCATGATGAGTTTGAAACGGCTGTCAGACTTTCCCAGGATATCGAAAATCACAGACTCCTTTGCAGTACCATAGAGAAAAACAGGGCATGGCTGCGGATGAAAAAGCATTTTCTGCATTACTATCTGAGAAAAAAAGAGTATGAGAAGATTGCTGAATATTGCCGTCTCATAGAGCGGAATATGAACGGGGAAAGGGAATTTGAGTGTTGGAGTGATTTTCTGGAAGGGTATGCCTATGTGGATATCGGGAAGGCATTGAAAATATATAAAAAATTCTGGAAGGAGTGGCTGTCCGAGCGATGTCCTGGGGAGGCCTATGATAATGACATAAGCGCCTGTGTTTTTTTTCGGGAACTTGGAAAGGCAAGAAAGGGCGAATATGTCAAGATAGGATTTGACGACACTTTTCCCTTGTTTCGGGAGGACGGAAGATACCGGATAGAAGAACTATATAAGTATCATTATAATAGAGCCAGAGAAGTGGCAGAGAAATTTGACGCGCGCAATGGGACGGATTTCTATTGCAGGAGTCTGAAAGAGTGTTTATGAGCAAAAAAGTCTTATTTTATGGAGTATAAAAAAGGAGCGAAAAAGTATGGGACAAAAGAAAACATCAAAAAAGCGCAAATCTCCTGGGCCGCAGAAAGAGATTATGGTTCTGTTCAGCGGAGAAGAGGATTTGGTCAGGAACAGGGCAGCAGTCATAGACTGCTTTGGACTGGAGATGGCGGAGGGCGGCAATTCTGTGGAGCTGGGTAACGGAAACTGCAATGTATCCATTACCATATGGCTTCCATCCATGGGAGAAGAAGAGAAAAAATTTATTCGGGAGCAGAAAAATTTGGTCTGCGGGTTCTTTTCCCATGTGGAAACAGACGATGATGATATTAAGATAAATCTGTGCCACTATATCCAACAGGCAAAGGCTTACATTTATGTAGAGCTGGAAGCAAGAGATGCCAACGTGGAGTTGGAGGATGATGTGGAAGAAGTGCGGGACATTATGTGGGATGTGGCGGAAGCAGTGGAAGGAGTGCTGATAGTGGAGCATGGCACTGTGGCCCTTGGGGTGGTGAATGAGGCTGATGTGGTGATTCTGGATGAAAGCGGGAAAAGCGATCTGGAAGCCTATTTTCCCTTTGCGCTGGATGAGAATCCCCAATTTCTTATGGGGTGTACGGACCTGCAAAAGGCACGAAGAAACAGAAATATGAAATACCTCTTTGACAAGGGGATTTATGTGTGTGAACTGCCGTTAAACGAAGATGAGGAAAAGGTCTCCATACGAAGTAAGGAGGAAGTGGCACGCAGGGCGCTGGGGCTTATGACAGTGGCGGTGTATTCAGAGGCCATGCTGAATCCCGAGGAGCAGCTGGGAGTGGAGGAAGCCAGAGAATTTATCGGACGGATAATGGAAAGTTATGGAATAGAGAAGCCGGAAGAAATCCTCAGCCCTAAAGAGCTGGCTTATGTGATGGATGATCAGCCGGAGGAGGGCACAAAGGTAAATTATTCCTGGCAATATGAAAACCTTTATATATTGGAGTGGGTATTGGGACTGGTCCAGTGGCAGGACCCATTGGCAATCTGTGATGTACCCCTCATGGTGCGGAACATGAGAAACTTTTCTTCAATAGAAGAAATCTGTGACAAAACCACCATGCGTACTCCAACAGAGATACTGGACAAGGCAGATTTGATTTACCGTATGGACTGGGCGGCAGTGGATGCGAGAATTCATCAGATGATTGGCCCCAGGGGGCTGGAACATGGTGTGGTACAGGAATGGCACAAGACTTTAAACTGGATGATAAATTTTGGACAGGATGACTGGGACCATGTGAGTACGCCTACTTAATAAAGTATTTGTTTCATATGGAGGTATGTATGAGTGGAAATTTAAAACAGTCTCGGAACGAAGGTGCCCGGAAGGAAATTTCAGCTGCGTACTTTGCGGATGAAATTTTCTTCCCTAGTCAGGGCACCGTAGTGCAGAGACTGGAATAGGAGAAAGTTACGATGGGAAAATATTTTAGTGATGCAGTGGATCAGGCCATAGAAGATATTTATTATTGTTATGACAAAGAACGCGCGGCAAGAACCATAGAGCCCCTGACTGCGGCGGCGGAAGCAGGCGACGGAGATGCTTCCTATATTTTATCCCGCTGTTATTCGGGTCCTCAGTATAGTTGGAGATATCATCCTTTTGAGGTAGATGATGATAAGGTGGAAGAATATGTACGCAAAAGCATCCTTCAGGGAAGCGCCATGGGCGTATTGGGGGCCATGCGCTGTGGCATGTTGACGCCCGAAATGCAGGAGAAGATGCCCTTTGAGAGCCTAAAGGAAGCCTGGGACATTGTATATAAGAAGGCTCAGGACGGCTGCCTGTTCTGCCAGAATATGATTGGCAATACCTATTTCTGGCTTGATATTGTGAAAATAGAGGCGAGATTTCCTGAGACATTCCCAAGCAAAGAAGCCTTTGGCGCCTATCTGAGGGAAAGTACCCTGGCATGTATTCCGTGGTTTCTGAAAGCGTTTCAAGGAGGCATGGGGTTTGCGGGAAAAAATATACACCATCTCTATCAGTCAGGGGAGGAAGGGCTTGTGGAGCCGCAGCCGGCCAAGGCCATGGAGATTGCCAAACTGGGGGCAGATCTGGGCTATCCTGACTGGGAGAAGATGTATGGTACAGAGCTGCTGAAGCAGGCAGGACGGGAAGCGGAAGGACTGCATTACTGTGAAAGCGCCGCAGGGAAAGGGGAATTGACAGCCTGGTATCAGGTGGGCAATGCGTATCAGACCGGGAAGGTGGTTCGTAAAGATGTTCTTTATGCCATGTCCTGTTATGAAAAAGGGATGGCAGATCCGGAGAACCTGGGATGTTTCAACAAAGCAGGGGAGCTGCTCTTTCTGGGGCAGGACGGTATTGGCCAGGATTATGCCCGTGCGGTAAAGCTTTTCGAGCACACCTATTCCGAGGGCAATCATTGGGGAAATGATATGTTGGGAATATGCTATCTCTATGGATATGGCTGTGAAAAGAACCCGTCGCTGGCAAAGAAAGTATTTGAGGAAGCGGATTATTCCTCAGATTTAAAATATTACGGCCTGGGCATGATATACGCGGAAGGCATGGGCGTACAGGAGGATATCAAAAAGGGTGTGGAATATCTTCAGAAAGCGAAAAACTATACCCCCGCCAAAGAGGCAATCCTGAATTATAAGAAAACCCTGTTCGGAAAATGGGTAAGAAGATAAAGGGATTGGAGTAACGGAACGGCACTGGAAAAAAATAATCAGTTCCGGAACGAAAGCACCCGGAAGGAAAATTCAGCTGCGAACTGAGCAGATGAATTATCCTTCCCGATATAAGGGTGCTGGAGAGAAGGAACGGCACTGGAAAAAAATAATCAGTTCCGGAACGAAAGCACCCGGAAGGAAA
>CAJUGT010000030.1:23542-34939 GCA_910586435.1 uncultured Acetatifactor sp.
AAGCACCCGGAAGGACAATTCAGCTGCGAACTGAGCAGATGAATTATCCTTCCCGATATAAGGGTGCTGGAGAGAAGGAACGGCACTGGAAAAAAATAATCAGTTCCGGAACGAAAGCACCCGGAAGGACAATTCAGCTGCGAACTGAGCAGATGAATTATCCTTCCCGGAATAAGGGTGCTGGAGAGAAGGAACGGCACTGGAATAGGAAAATCAATTATGAAAATTTTGGTCATTGGCGGAAGTTATTTTTTCGGAAGAGTTTTTGTAATGCAGGCAGCAAAAGAGCATGACATCACAGTGGTGAACAGGGGAACTTATTCCATGGCGGCTCTGGGGGTAAGGCAGATAACAGGTGACAGAAGGGAGAAGGAGCTCTGGCAGGGGTGTCAGGAGGAGTATGATGTCATTGTGGATTTCTGCGCCTATGAGAAGGGGGATATTGCCAGGGTGCTTCGGAATATGCCGGGACAGGTGAAACAGTATATTTTTATCAGCACAGTGGATGTATATAGAAGGCGGGGCATGGAGGCAAATAATGTCTCTCAGATGAGAAAAGAGGAAACAGAACCGCTGGAAACCAGAACTTTTTCGGGAGAAGCCGGGAGTTATATTGCCGGAAAGGTTGCCTTGGAACAGGAAGTAAGGGAGGAATGCGGCAGGAGGGGAATTTGTCATACCATACTAAGGCCGGCCATTTTGTACGGACCTTATAATTACGCGCCCAGGGAATCAGAATATATTCGCATGATGGTTCAGAATCATATCCTTCCCCGCATTACAGATGCTCAGGGAATATTCCAGTTTGTCTATATAAAAGACGCAGCCGAAGCGGTGATGAAATGCCTGTTGAATGAAGGGGCCTATGGGCAGGCTTATAACCTGTGTCAGGACCAGGATGTCACTTACGGACTCTTTGCTGAGACGTTGAGAAAGGCGGCAGATGTGGAATTGGATGAAATACCGATTACCATGGAAGAAGCCCGGGAGCAGGGCATTCCGCTTCCGTTTCCGGCGACAGAGGAGGAAACGGAACTTTGTTCAAATGAGAAGAGCAAGAGGGAGCTGGGAATCAGCTATACAAGTTTTTCGGAGGGCATGGCCAGGACATATCGCGCCTTCAAAGGGGTTTATGATATGGTGTGAAGGCAGTGTCAAAGGGGGAAATGGGCAGTTTGTGTTCAATGGCGGGGAATCACCTGGGGATAAGTATGTTCGCCCGTGGCATTTTTCTGCCATTTTTTTACCAGCTGTAAAATGTCCTCCTGCTTCCTCAGGGGAATCTGCACAATGGAGCCGTCGGACATAATCAGGTCGTTTCTGAGCCGTCCCGTGACATGATTCAGATTAATCACAAAACTCCGTCCTATGGGCAGAAAGTTATCTATATTATGAAAATAATCCGCAATCTGAGACAGAGCCCCACGAAAGATAACGCTTTCAGTGGTAGTGTGTATAACGACTGTGTGCGGCTGCCCTGTTTCAAAGAATAATATTTCCCCATAGGGAATGGAGATCTCCTTTTTCTTGCGAACAAACGAAAAAGACTGCTGAGCGTTTAGAAGGACAGGGAAGCACTGTTCCAAAATGTTCAGAAGGTTAAGGTAATCAAAAGGTTTTCGCAGACAAAAGAGATGTGCTTCGTCAGATTTGTCCCCATTGTATTCCGCGTTGGAGATGGTGTATACAATGTCTCCCTCATAGCCGTTGGATTGAAGTTCCCTGGCTATCTCCCGGCCATTTTCAATGTCAGGGGGAGTGCTGAGGAATAAGATATCCGGTTGGTGCTGCGCCTGCCTGCAAGCCGTGGATAATTCTTCGCCGGAGGCAAAAAGGTTCATCTCAATACTCAGCCCTTTTTCCCGTGAAAAGGTGGATAGAAGATGTTTAAGACGTATCGCGTCGTTTTTTGATTCCTCACATATGTAGACCAGCATAGGACATTTCTCCTTATAAAAACAAAAATATACAGGTACATCAGGTACCGTCAGGCATAAAAGCTCTCTGGGTCCTGCGATAAACGCACAGACTCGAAGCCAAGTTTACATATAATTTTAACATCACAAGTATACCACATTGTCAAGATTTTTTTTATAACAATTTTGCAAATTTTTCGACAATTGTGATGTTTTGCATTGTAATATATGTTTTTGTAAGCTAAAATGTATCAGAGAAAAATAATTACAGGACGAAAAATGACGTTTTTTGCGGTCAAAGTTTGATGCTGGCTGGAAGCTGCCATGTCGCATAGAAGAAAGGGGTGGAGGAAAAGATGGAAGGGAAGCAGAGGAATTGGGAATTTGTGGCATATGGAACCAGTGTGGATTTGGCGCATAATGGTTTTCAAGGGAGTGTGGAAACGGAGGATTTGAAGATTTGGAGTCTGGGGGGAAAGGGAAAGCTGGTTCCTGCGTCCACGGACGGGCTTGCATTTTACTATACAAAGCTTGAGGCGGCAAAGGAAAACTTTACATTGACGGCAGATGTGTGCGCGGAGCAATGGACTTTTTCCAATGGGCAGGATGGCTTTGGACTCATGGCGGCGGATGATATAGGTACTCATGGGGATGACGCCACATTCTGGAACAATTCCTATATGACCAGTGTGACAAGGGTGGAATATAAGTATGATCCAAAGGAAGGCGCTCCATCGGATCGAGGTGTGGGATATTCTATGAAACTGGGAATCGGCGCCCAGGAGAAAAAGGGTATCACACCGCTCTCAAACCAGGAAGGGACTCAGGTGGAACATTTTCGCACTGCCATGAGAACGTTGGAAACCTCAGCGCCCAGGCAGGGATTGGAGCCGGGGATTTACAATATTGTGGGAGCCTATACAAACCCTCCGGAAAAAATGCGTGATATTGCCAGGCTGACCCGTTTCCGCCTTTCTATCAGGAGGATGAATGACGGGTATGTCCTGGGGTATACCAATGAGCAGGGAGAAAAGACCCAGTGGAAGTATTACCACGACGATGAGGGGGACGCATTGACAAAGCTTGACAATAAGTTCATTTATGTGGGGTTTTTTGCTTCCAGAAACGCAAAGATTCATGTGGAAAACGTAACACTGGATATCATATCACCAAAGGAGGATGAGGCTCCAGTGCCCCGGCCGACGACTCTGGTTACACCTTATTGTGACATATTGTCCGCAGATGTGGCCAACAGGGAAGAATATTTACTGACGGCATATGGAAATGCCGACGGTATGCTGAGGGTTTTTGGGGGTGAGGACCTGGAACAGAGGGATTGCGGGGAAGGAGCGGCATTTTCCGAAGATAGAGTGCGTGTGGGCCAAAATAAGGGAGCGCTTGTGGCGGAAGAGAGTATGGGGGCAGGGGTGAAAACCTGTGTGCCGGTGAAGCTGCGGAAAGGGTTGAACCATTTCCTGATTACATTTACACCCAGGGAAGGTTATTGCCCTTCGCCCTACAAGGCATTGAAGAGCTATGAAACCATTGCGTTTCCATTTAGGGTGTCCTATGCCGTCCATGAGGGGGAAATTGTGTATGTTGGCCCTCTGGGAAGGGAAAAGGCCCTGGGTACCAGGGAAGATCCCATGGATTTGTATACGGCTGTCAAAGGGGCCATACCGGGACAACAGCTTATCTTAATGAAAGGGAGATACGCCATGGAGAAAGCGCTGGTCATAGAGCGGGGAATGAACGGCATGCCCGGGAAACCTGTCCGTTTGGTGGCGGATAAGGGATGCAGACCGGTGCTTGATTTCCTGGGAAGGGCTGAAGGACTGGCAATTGGGGCAGATTACTGGTATTGTTTTGGGTTTGATGTGACCAACACGGCGGCTTCCGTCAGAGGAGTCCATCTGGCAGGCAGTCATAATGTGCTGGAAGGCATTCATATCTACAGAAACGGAAGCACGGGTTTGCAGATAAGTTGTTACCATGGCAGCGACCAAAAAGAGGAATGGCCTCAGGATAATCTGGTAATCAACTGTACTTCATATCTGAACGCAGATCCGGGGTATACGGATGCGGACGGATTTGCGGCTAAGATTACGGTGGGGGAAGGAAATGTCTTTGAAGGATGTATCTCTGCGTACAATGCGGATGACGGGTTTGATCTGTTCGCCAAGGTGGAAAGGGGAGTTACCGGAAGCGTACTGATTCGCAACTGTCTGGCATTCCGCAATGGTTATGTGCTGGACGAGGATGGGAATGAGATACATGCGGGTCTGGGAAATGGATTTAAGCTGGGCGGTTCCAGCATTCCCTGCGGGCACAGGCTGAAGGACAGCATCGCTTTTGCCAACGGCGAGAAGGGGGTTGATGCCAATAGTAGTCCGAACGTAATGGTGGAAAATGTCATATCATATAATAATGATTCCCATAATGTAGGGCTGTACACAACGGACGCTGTTAATACCTCTTTCTATGTCAGGAATGTGCTTTCTGTCAGAACAGAGGGAAATCTGCCGGATAAGCTGGAAGCGAGGGGAACCCAGGACATGGGGGATATGTATCATGAGTCGAATTTTTATTTTGATGGGAAGAAGAGTGTCAATGCCAGGGGGGTAGAAGCGGATACTTCCCGGTTTAGGGATATGGACATCCAAAAGGCGATTCATGGAGGGATTCACAGAGGAGAAGATGGAAGTATCTGTCGGGATGGTTTCCTGGAATAAAGGGGAATCGCTTGGCCGGATGGCGCTTGAATCTGTGTGATATATGGGAGAGCTGTATGGAAAAAAGAGGAAATCAAAGGAAAATCAATGGAAGCGTATCGTTATTCCTTTCCATTATTGTGGTATTTTGTGTGCTGGGGACGGTGGTGTTCCTGGTGGCGAGTAAAATTTCAAGGGAAATGTCAGCGTCAGCCATTCAAAATCTGAGTGAAAGTCTGGATTTGATAGAGTGTACCATTGAGGCTGTGATGACCAGGGAGGCGGAATTTCAGGAGCTCATGGCGCAGGAGATTGCTTTGGCGCAGGATCCTGAGGCGTATATACGCGCTTATACTAAAAATCGAACCATGGTAAAACTATCCATTATCTATGCGGGAAAAACAGAAGGCATTTCCAATACAGGAGAGCCCTTTTCTGAAGACGGACTCACATTTTCCGACAAAGGAAAAGTGGGCGGACTGGCAGTTTCTGAATCTTACATGAATTATATGGGCACCTGGGCTTATACCTTAAAATGTCCCATTGTGAAAGAGGGAGAAGAAATTGCGTTTCTTTACATTGAGTATACCTATGATTCACTTGAGAGATCGCTTCCCGATGGATTTTATAATAAAAAGGCCATGCTCTATATTATGGATGCGGAGAGCGAGAGATTTGTGTTAAAGCCCAAGGGAATGGGAGAGCGCAGCGCAGGGCATCTGAATATGGAAGACTTCTTCCGGGCAAACGATATTCAGGAGGGAAATCTTCGGGAACAGGTTGCCCAGAATATGAAAAATGGAAGTAATATTATGTTCCGACATAATATTCGCGGAAAAAGTTCACTGATTTATATATGGTCGGTGAACAATGGAACACTGTTTTTAATCGGCTATGTGCCCATAGACGCAATTCAGCAGGAAGGCAAGACTGTCAATCAAAATATATTAATTGTGGTCATAGTCATGTTAACCGCATTTTTTCTTTGCTGTCTGTTGTATTATTTTACTCAGAGACAACAGATTAAAATCAGGCGGGAAAGGGAAGAAGAGCGGGAGATATACAATCAGCAGCTAAAGGAGGCGCTACAGGCGGCGCAAATCGCAAGCAATTCCAAGACAATGTTTTTATCCAATATGTCCCATGATATCCGCACGCCCATGAACGCAGTCATCGGGTTTACCACATTGCTTGCGAAAGACGCGGAAAACCCGGAAAAAGTAAGGGAGTACACGAAGAAGATTATGGCCTCCGGGCAGCATTTGCTCGGCCTGATCAATGATATCCTGGACGTATCCAAGATAGAGAGCGGGAAAGTGGTACTTACGGTGGAGGAGTTTAGCTTAAGCGATCTGGTTTCTTCTGTGGATGCGATTATACGTCCTATGGCCAATGCCAGAAGGCAGAAATTTCATGCCGAGGTCACGGGCATAGGGCATGAGCGTCTGACAGGGGACAAGACGAGGATGAATCAGATATTGATAAATTTGCTCTCAAATGCCGTGAAGTATACCCAGGAGGGCGGTAACATCTGGTTTCGCATTCTTGGAATGAAGCAGCGCTCCCCCCAATATGAGCATATCCGAATTGAAGTACAGGACGACGGATATGGTATGACACCGGAATATCTCAAGGTGATTTTTGACGCGTTTACCAGGGCGGAGAACAGCACTACGAACAAAGTTCAGGGCACGGGACTTGGCATGGCAATCACTAAAAACATTGTGGAACTAATGGGAGGAACCATTGACGTATCCAGTGAGGTAAATAAGGGCACGATTTTCCAGGTGGAATTAGAGCTTCGCATACCGGAAGGGCAGGCGGACAGGCGGTTATGGGAGGAAAGCGGGATTACCCAAATACTGGTAGTAAACGACGATGAAAGGGCCTGCGATAATATTCGTGTGCTAATGAAAGATAAGGGAGTGACTGTGGATACGGCGGCCGGCACGGAACAGGCGGTTGGGCTGCTTAGGGGTGAAGAGGAATCTTATGAGGTTCTTATGATTGACTGGAGTGTTGCGGAGGCGGAAGGGATTGAGAGGGTGAAGGCAATGCAGGAGGTATTACCGGAGCGAATGCCCATTCTGTTTCTGGCAGAGTGTGATGCCGCAGGAGTGGAGGAGGCTCTTTCGCTGAAAAACGCGAAAGTTCTCAGCAAGCCTTTTTTTGTAAGCGCGTTTCTGGAAAAGGTAATGGAGATAAGGGCGGAACAGAAGGAGGAGTATACAGAGGACATTCCGGAGAGCAACAGTTTGGAAGGGCTGCGTTTCCTTGCGGCGGAAGACAATGATATCAATGCGGAAATTCTGAAAGAAATATTGTCCATTGAGGGAGCGCAATGTGAGATTGTGGAAAATGGCAAATTGGCAGTGGAACGGTTTGAACTGGCTGCGGAAGAGGAGTTTGACGCCATATTAATGGATGTTCAAATGCCGGTGATGAATGGATATGACGCCACAAGGGCAATCAGGGCTCTGGGGCGTAAGGACGCAGGGGAGATTCCCATCATTGCCATGACGGCAAACGCCTTTGTGGAAGATGAAAAAGAAGCCCTGGAAGCAGGAATGAATGTGCATTTGACAAAGCCCATTGATGTGGAGCTGTTAAGAAAAGTGTTGTATCAGTATGTTCATGGAAAAAATAAGCATGGATGATTCAGTGAATGCTCAATGAGAGGAGATTTTCCCTTTCATAAAACGGCCGGAGGTATGGATATGCATCAAAGAAGGAATAAAATAGGGGCATTTTGCCTTGGGGGGCTGGTTGCGCTGTCTATGACAGCCTGTGTAAACGGGCAGCTGCCAGAGGACAATGTGATAGTTTTTCAGAGGGATAACGAACGCATTGTAACGCTGTTCAGCCCCATGGAAAAGACGCAGCCGGATGCGGACAATGTGGCCAGAAGCGCGTCGGAAAAAACAGTTGCCATGGCGGAGGAAAAGCTGGGGGTGACAGTGAATTATATCACATACACGGCGGAGGACTATCAGGACAGAACGTATGATGAGGTGGCCCTTGACAGGGCCCGTCATGATATGGATGATTTGTACCTGCTGAATCCGGATGTGGTTCAAAAGTTGGCGGAAGAAGGCAAACTTATGGATTTGTCCGGTCTTGACAATGTGAAGAATCTGCGTGAAGTGGTGAGGATGGCAAATGAAGTGGACGGAAAGTTGGTGGCGATTCCTCAGGAGGTGGTTGCCTATGGTCTGTTTGTCAACAAGGATATGTTCGAGAGGTATCATTTGGACCTGCCGGAGACGCCGGAGGACTTTTTAGAGTGCTGTAAGGTATTCCAGGAGAATGGAATCAAGACGCCGGTGGGGGCGAATCGCTGGTGGCTGGAGACATTTGTTTTTGCGCAGGCATATGCGGATCTGTATAACGGCGGAAACATGGAAGCGGAAATAGAAGCCCTGAACAATGGGGAGAAAAAATACAGTGATTATATGCGTCCCGGTTTTCTGTTTCTTCAGAAGATGATTGACTGTGGCTACATTGATGCCCAGAAGGCATATGTAAGCGAGGCAATGGAAGGGGAAAAGGATGATTTTCTGGCGCAGAAGATTCCCATTGTCATGGCGTATTGGAGTGCGGCAAACGCGGAAACCGCATATGGTAAGCCGGATTTTAACATGCAGGTCATTGGATTTCCAAGCGCCAAAGGGCAGATGCCGGTCCTCTCAATGACAGGAATCGCCGTAGGGGTCAACGCAGAACATGCCGAAGACGCAATGCAAACACTTGATATTATGGTTTCTGATGAAGCCCTTCGGGTTTATGCCGAGACCAACAGGGTGATATCTCCTTCCCAAAATGTCCAGGTGGATTGCGTCCCGGCATTAAAGCCATTGAATGACAAAATTAATGAGAATATTTTTGTGCTTGCCACAAACGCAGGTATGAATTTGGAACAGTGGGGAAATACCTGTGTTATTGTGCGAATGCTGTTGAGTGGCTCTTCCGTGGAAGAGTGTATGGCGGAATTTGATAAGCTTCAGGAGGCAACCTGTCCAGAGGGATTGCTGAAACAGGGTTATTGAAATGGGCCAGTTACCCCGGCGAACCAACCACTTACCTGAAAATCCGAGACAATAATACGCAACCTGCTTATAATGTGAAATAAGATTACCGTTACAAAGTCAGCTTAAAAAGAGTCTGCATGAAATAGACTTCTGGGTTATGGTGTGGACGGTAGTCTTGTGGGAAGAAGGCGAGGTGGTATAAGTGAAAGTGGAAATTAAAGTTTCCGAAGAAATCAGGGAACCATACGCAATTATCTATACGGACAGAATAACGGCGGAAATCAGCCAGGCGGCATTGCTTATTGAAAACGAATTCTCAAAGGACATTATTACTGTCTTGGATGGAGAGCGTATTAAGGTGCTGCGCCCGGAAGAAATCTATATGACGCGTATAGAAAATGAGAAAACTGTGGTGTATGCCAGAACGGAAAAATATAACAGCAACAAACGCCTGTATGAAATGGAAAGCATATTGGGGAGCGGTTTTATGAGAATCTCAAAATCCGTGCTGGTCAATCTGAAGTATTTGGAGTGTGTGGAGCCATCCTTGGGAGGAGTCATGCTGCTTGTGTTAAAAAACGGATGCAAGGATTATATTTCACGAAAATACCTGCCTGCTTTCAAAAAATATCTTGGGATATAGGAGGGTTTGGGCTATGAAACTGTATTGGAGAGCTCGTGAGGGATTTTGCTGGGGATGTGTTGCGTTTGTAGGGGCATTATTTGTAGGAGCTGCCGTCCATGGCGGAGCGGATGCTTATGTGAGCAGGAAAACAGGAACGGGATTGCTGAAGCTGGCGGTGTACTGTATTGTTATCAGCGAGGGGTTTAACCTGCCGGGAGTGATTTATGAAGTAGATAAACTGGCAGTAAGTCTGAAAGCGTTATTTCAGTTTGGGATAGGGGCAATCGTGTATCTTATGACAGCATATTTCGCAGGGTGGATGGAAGAAGTAGGTTTTATAAGATATCTTATAGTGGCGTTGGCGCTGGGCGCCTTGGGATGGGGAATTGCCATGATTGGCGCTTTTGGGACAGCGAATAAAATGAATCGAAAAATAAAGGAGAAGGAGAAAGAGAAAGAGTGAATTGCTGCCAGACAGTTCTTTGGGCGTAGTAACTAATCAGTCACGATGGATGATTGGGCAGCGCTCCTGATGAATGAAGGATTAGCTGCGTTTATAAGAGTGTTTTTAGAAAATTGTTTTTATGGGACACTTGCCCAATAGGCAGGTGTCTTTTTGTACACAGGCCCGTGCAGATGGCGGGAATGAATTTTCAAACACGCTCTAACGCAGCGCACGGTCTGCGCAGGCGAGCAGGGAAAGGCAAACTTTCCCTGCCTGATGAAATAGATATGATATGGACGGAGGAAGAAGGAAAAGAGGTATTGTGAAATGAGTCAGGAGGACCTGCGTAAGAAAAGTGAAGGAGAAGAAATCACCTACAGAATCGGAGAACTTTCCCGTATCACAGGCGTAAAAGCGGGAACGATTCGCTTTTATGAAAAATGTGGCTTTCTCGGGCCTGTGGAGAGAACATCCAATAATTACAGGATATATTGCAGAAGGCATATTTTTCAGGTTCGTGTCTGTCGGTTGGTGTTCGGCGGCTTTGTAAACAGGAGACTGCGCAGAGAGAGCCTGAAAGTGTTAAATGCCTCCGCAGAATGGAATTTAGCAGCTTATGAGAGGGAGAGTGCCAATTATCTCAAAGCTGTGGAAGAGGATCTGGAGAGAACCAGGAAAGCCATAGCTATTTGTACAGGACAAATGGGCAAAGAAGAAGGGGAAGAGGTAAGATATTCCAAAAGACAGGCGGCCGCCATGACGGGCGTAACTTCGGAAACCATTCGCAATTGGGAGCGCAATGGTCTGCTTGGTCAGTTTGAGCCATATGAGAGAAGACAATACGGACAGGCTCTTTTGAATCGAATGTATGTAATCAGACTGTTATTGGACACAGGCTATAGCATGATGGTTATCAGGTCTTTTGTGCAGGCATATGAACAGGGGCGGCGGGAAGAAGCGGAACAATTGCTGATAAGTCCTGAAAAGGAAGAATTGTGCTGCCGCTCGGATCGATATCTGGAGGAACTGACGAATTTGCGCGGGAAAGCGGCGCGACTGCGCCAAATGAAGTCTGAGATGGCAGATATATAGTTGGCTGTTTGACATTATTCCCATTAGAAACCTTCCATTTGCACACCACTTTTTTTATCCATGCTATGATGGTTTTACCATTAACAATTTATGACAGGAGGGAGTGTGTTATGAGAGCATTCTTTGGTTCCTTTTATGTGGGTGTTATCAGGAAAAGGGCCGCGGTTTGGCGGCCTGTTCAATTCATGGTAGAAAAGGGGTGAAATGATGAGAAGTGTGGAAGAATATCTTGGGGCACATGAGCATGGACAGCTCAGAAATGGAAAAAGCGGAGCGAAAGTCTGGGCGGTAGAGGGGAAGTATGTCTTGAAGTATGTTCGGAAGGAAGCGCTTTCAGACCCGGAAATGTTTTCCCTTTACCAAAACGAAGCGCGTTTTTATCGGTTGTTTCAGCAGGGCTTGGAAGAGGAACTGCTTTGTCTGCCCAGAGTGTTGGATGTTGGCATTTCTGATACTGAAATATGGATATTGATGGAGAAATATGAGGAACTTTCCAGGGAGTCCATAAATGAGGAGCTTTTGAGGAAGATTATGGGAGTGCTGGCAGGGGTTCATGTCCGGAAGGTTCCGGAATTTTTTT
>CAJUGT010000031.1:0-20098 GCA_910586435.1 uncultured Acetatifactor sp.
GCTTTTGCGTCTGAAAACCCTTCCGGGCACCTTCGTTCCGAGACTGTTTTTAAATTTCCTCTTGACATTTCTTAGCTGGACTATTTATAACAATAGTAACATCCTCCAATTGCGTGAGCCTGCTCTGGTCTATGTATTTCAGCGGCCTTGAAATGGAAGGGCTGTTCAGCCGCATGTGCATCTGAATCCCCTTCCATTCCCAGCCTGTTTTCCAGTTCCCATAAGTGGGAACCTTTCCATTTATGAGAACTTTACGAAAACCGTTCCTTCTCTTCCTCACAGATTGCCTGCACATCCATACCCGGCGCCAGAGAATCCACTATTTTCTGCATTTCCGCCTTTGTCTTAACATCCTTACAGCGTAGAATAATCTGCTCTTTTTCCGCCTCCGTCAACCCCGCATAGCCCTGCATTGCCGGTTCCGACTGGGCAAGCGCCATTCCAAATCCCAGAGGCAGATCCGTAAAATGAACCCCGGTAAAGGAACTTTGCGTATCATAATCCATTGCCCACACTCCTCCTTTTCATCGGTTTCAGCCCACTTCGCAGCCTAAACCTTCATGCCATGCTTTCATGCCATGATTAGTGTGCGCAAATTTTTCACATCTATCCGCCGCCCCTTTGCCGGCCCTATGATACCGCAAAAGCAATGCTGTCAGCCAATATCCGGCTCTCCTTTAAGGCTGATAACACCTGCTGCCTTCCCTTCCGTCTCAAAGAGTATGATCTCATTCTCCCCCACTTTCAACAGGGGCGCCGGAATATACAGACGTTTCTGAGGTCCAATTTCCCAGAACCTTCCTATATTGAATCCGTTGACAAAAGCCACTCCCTTGCCCCAGCCTTCAAAATCAAGAAAAGTATCTCCTGCCTCTTCCACCATAAATACAAACCTGTAGAAAGCCGGTTTTTTCAATGTCTGTTCCTTTTGATCCGGTTCCTGATTCTTCTCACCAAAATCCACCATGCCAATATTGTCAAGGGGCAGGGGGTACTGCTCCCAATGATTGTGCATATGCCCGTTAATCTGCACACAATGGTCGATACCCTTTCGCTGCCGCTCCATCTTGGGGCCAAAATTAACCCGCCCCATGTTCTCCATCAGAATATCCAGCCTGGCTCCCTTTTGTATGGGCATTCCTACCTTCTTCTCTTCCAGCAGTTCTTTATCATACAAAGTCAGTATCAGTTCGCCATCCAGCAGAATATTCGCTCTGTCATTGGCTTCCCATAACCGGATTTTATCCAGTTTCTCCTCCGTGCGCAGCTGTGTGCGATACAATATGTATCCGTAATTCTGCCCCAGACGCTCCATGGATTGGGGACATACGCCGGATATGGGTTGGCTGATTCTGTCCAGAGTATCTTCCAATGATACCCTCTGCGCTGCCCTCAGCTGACCATACTCCTTCCTTATTATCCTGGTGGAGAATTGTATCTTGGGAAGCTCCACATATTTGCCGATAACTTCCTGATACCTGCGATATTTTTCCGTTATCTGCCCATCTTCCGTAAGCACGCCGTCATAATCATAAGAAGTCACATCCGGCGACAGTTCACTATAATAATTGGAACCGTTCATAAACCCAAAATTGGTTCCGCCCTCAAACATATAGATATTCACATGCCCCAGTTCCAGCATTTTATCCAAATCCCTGACGCTTTCTTCCAGGTTGCCCCTCATATGCCCGCCATTGCCCCAATGATCAAACCAGCCCACCCAGAATTCCGTACACATCAAAGGACCGCCGTTTGTATATGGCTTCAGGACTGCGAAACGTTCCTCGGTCCTGGAACCAAAATTCCCTGTGGGCAGCGCTCCCGACACCATCCCTGCATTTAAGCTCTCCTCATAAGGCCCGTCGGAGGTCAAAAGCGGAACCTCAACACCGTTTTCCACCATAAATTTCTTAATGGTTTCCAGATAATTCATGTCATTGGCATAATAACCATATTCGTTTTCCACCTGCATCAGTATCACAGGGCCGCCCCTGGTAATCTGCCATGGAGTAATTCTGGGAAAAAGTACTTTGTAATACTCCTCCACACACGTAAGAAAAGGCTGGCAGCTCACACGCAGTCTCATGCCATCTTCCTTCAGCAGCCAGGCTGGCAGGCCGCCGAATTCCCACTCTGCGCAGATATAGGGCGAAGGACGTATAATGACATATAACCCAAGATTTCCCGCCTGACGAATGAATTCCTCCACGTCCAGAATTCCTTCAAAGCAAAACTCCCCCTTTCTGGGTTCATGCAGATTCCATGGAATATAAGTCTCTACTGTATTACATCCCATTGCTTTCAACTTTTCCAGCCTGTCCTGCCAATATTGGGGAACTGTCCTGAAATAATGAAACGCCCCCGATATAATCTTCACCGGATTTCCATCCAGATAAAATGTATCCCTGATTTCAAACCTCTTCATAATCCGCCTCCTGCCCCTGACAGGCCTTCCCACCGCTTTCCCGCCAAATGGGCTAATCTACTGACACTGCCAATACATCAGATATATAATTCAAAAGCTCCTGCTCTCTTAAGACCAGATGCCGGCAATTTTCGCGTTTGCCTCTTCTACACTTGCGTAACCATACATCTTCACACTGTTTTCCATAATGTCAAATGTCAGATTTCTTCCGCCCCTCGCGTATGTCACAATGTATCTTCCATATAATTCCAGCATCTTGTCAGAATATGTCCCCAGTTCCCCTCTCAGATAAGTCTCATAAGAAGTGTCAAACGCATGGTCCTCCCAGGTGTGAATGCTTCTGGCATTGTCCGCCAGCGCCGGATACTTCCCGGCAAATTCTTCCATCCACCCCACCTGTAATCCCACAATCTGCTCAATAATCGCCTTTTTCTCCAGAGAAAGTTCAGGAAAATGCTCCTTTATTTTCTCATACTCCTCCGGCGCTGTACTCTCCATCATTCGTCCATATTTTTCTTCTATTAAATTATGGCCTTTCAGGTATTCCCGCCTGAAATCATAGAGGTATTGCATAAGCATCTCCCTGTCCCAGGTCAGGTATTGGCTCTTACGCATAATGGAAAAAGTGGGCCAATCATTCTGACAGCTTGCCCTGCCGCCTTCATTCTGCACCTTGTCAAAGGCTTCAAATTCCAGTTTGGCAATCTCCTCCACCAGACTGCAATTGTCCTTACCTGCCAGGGAAGCCTTGTATATCAATTCTTCCGTATGGGCGTCCAGATAGCTCTCCGTATCACTGATGGCCCCTTCTCTGTACAGCTCCATAGCAAAATACGCACCCAATTGTTCCAGATAAGCTGAAGTTTTGTCCCCCGGGTCTCCCTCCAGGGCCTCCCCAATCCGCTCAAGGTATTCTGCCACTTCCCCGCCCTCCTGGGATTCCCTCAGACTCCGATAAAGCCACTTATCATGAGGGGGATATTTCCTTTCAATGTAATGTTGCAGCTTCATGGCTTCTTTCATGCCATCCCACACCATCATATGGGCGGTAAAGCCATCCCCCCGCCGCAGCATTCTGGGATAATTGTATTGTGCTGTCTGCGCATACCTGGCAGCGCTTTCCGCCAGTTTCAGATACCGGATTTCCTCTGGGTACCCCTGGGCAAGTTTTTGCCGAAATGTAGTAAAAATCCCCTGTTCATCCCGGAATATTTCACCATTTACAGCTGCCGCCAGGGAAGAATCGCTGACCTGCTTCCAGTCAATCCCCTCAAAGGTATCCGAGCCCGTGAGTTCCCGGAAAAAGTCAGATATTCTGATAACTCCCCTTCTGTTTCGCCCGTTCACATGGGGTCCCCGCACATATCCCTGAAATTCCTGGGGAAGGGCCTCATAAGCCTGTTGCAGCGCTTCCCCTATTTCCCCGTAGACTTCATCCGTAACCCACATACAGAAATCCGGTCCCCAATCATGATCTCTGGAGGCATCGTCATCATAACCAAAACAGTCCGAGCCCCTTCCTGCCAGCCCCACTGCTATTCTGCCCTCATATGCCGGAAAGTTTTCCTGAATCATCTGCCTGCCGCAAGCTTCGTAATACGCTTTGGCCAGCCAAAGCCCTGTGCCGAAAGTTTTGTAGTCTTTTCCCTCTTCTCCCTCCGTGACCTTCCCAGCGCTTGCGCTGTCATTATTCCCCATATGCTCTTCCCCGCCGCCCTGCTCTTCTCCAGTTCCATGCGTTTGAGACAAAAGAGCCTTTTCACAGCTACGCACATACTCCTGAAGCCTTTGAAAATACTCATTTTTACCCAGGCTTCTCTCTACTGCCTCTGAAGCCTTTCTATAATACTGTATTGCCTTTTCAAAATCCCTCTTTTGATAATAATACGCTCCCAATGTAGCCAATGCCGCCCCATAATGACTGTCAGAAACATTTGCTTTTTGAAACAATTCCGCCGATTTGGAGGCATATTCGTATGCCCTCTCCGTCTCCTCCAAACGCATACAGGTACTTGCCAGATTTGCGTAAGTAACCCCCTGTTCATAAAGAGAACCTTTTTTCTCCACAATGGCCAATGCTCCCAAAAGCATCTCCTTTGCCCTGCCAAAATGCCCCATTTCCTGATACAGAAGACTCATATTGTTGTTCAGCCCGGCAACAAACATATCGTCGGGCGCCAACTGTCTGTCATAAATCTCCCTCACCTGAAGATAATACTCCATGGATTCTTGCAGTTTTCCACAGACCCTGCACGCATTTGCCACATTAAGCAAGGTGGTCGCATAAGGAATGGAGCCTTCCAGTCCCATGCGTTTGGCCTGGGCAATTGCCTGGGATGCCATCTTCATGGCATTTTCTACCTGACTCGTCTCCCGGTAGTAACCGAGAAGCTCATTCAGCAGATGTAATAAACTGGCATCATCCCCTTCTCTGACCGCCTGTTTTATAGACTGCTGCATGAGCTTCTCCGCTTCCTCACCCCTATTTTCCTCAAAAAATACATCCACCTGCGCCAACACATCATCAATATTCAATTTCTTCCTCCCGCCTTCCGCAAATATTCCATACTGGATTTAATTTTGTCCATTCCCTTTACTTCCAACAGGATACTCCTGTCCCAAAGCCGAAATTGATCCATTAGCCGAAAAATATCGTCCCATTCTATATTGCCCTCGCCCAAAGCCAAATGCTCATCCCGTTGAAAATGATTGTCATTGATATGAAAATGGCGAATATATGGAGCAAGCGCCTCAAACCATGGCTTGGGTTCCCTTGTGGTGAGCATCATATGCCCAATATCCAAACAGATGCCGAAACGTTCCTCTCCCTGAAGTTCCGCCGCCAGCTCCGCCAATTCCCTGGGAGAGGCGTCAAACATATTCTCACAATAAATCTCCACAGAACCACTCACCTCAAGAAGCTCCCTCATGGTATCCGCCATTACCGAAAGCCAGTTTGAGCGGTACTTCCTGTCTCCCACCAACCCCGGAACCAGACCCGTATGAAATATCACCGCCCTGCATCCCAGTCTTGCGGCTATCTCCACTGACTGCGCCATACGATGCACACTGTGCCTGCGGATACCGCTATCCCAGCTGAAGGGTACAATATCATAAAACGCCCCGTGAAGGGTATCCATCCCTTTTGCCCTTTGAAGCCCATTGTATAACTCAATTCTTTTATCCAACTTGCCTGCATCATCCAGCAAATCAGGTTGGTAAAAATCATTGTACTCGAATCCAAAAGAATATTCCGCAGCAAGCTTATCGTAGACTTCCATTTCCTCCGGATTCGGAATAATTTGAATCATTCCCCGATTATCTCTCATATCCACACCTCTTATACCCTTCTATATACATTCATTCAGTATTTTAATTCCGCTTTTACATTTCCTCGTCGGGATTCCTGGTGCTGAACAGCCGCAGGTCATTGCCTTTTTCTGCCAACGCCTTCCGAAACAATTCCAGCAATTCCTTATCAATTTTCCCCTGGTCCGCCATATCGGCAAGCACGGACAATGCTTTCTTCTCTTCCATGGACTTTTTATATGGCCTGTCAGAACTGGTCAATGCCTCATATACATCTATAATCACCAGAATACGCGCCTCAAAAGGAATTTCATTCCCCTTCAGTCCTCTGGGATAACCCGTTCCATCCAGGTATTCATGATGCGCTCCGGCCCATTCAATGATATGGGGATAGCGCTGTCTGAAATTCATTTTCCGCAAATACTTCTCCGTATATTCCACATGGGAACAGATGACTTCCCGCTCCGCTTTTGTGAGATTGCCTTTTTTCACGGTCAGACATTCCGTTTCCTCCAGCGTCAGATAACTGATTTTTTTACCATTGGAATCCGTATATTTTCCAGAAGCCAGATGATTTATGTATGCCAAATCTTCCTCACTCAGTCCTGGTTTCCTGTTAATCTCCTCTATTCTGACCTTGGCATCCACAAACCAATTCTTTATTTCTATCCATTTGTCCTTATTCAGCCTGCCTTCCAGATAGTCAATGTGATACAGTGCGGTCAGATGGTCAAACCTTTCCAGTATCAGAGGAAATTTCCCTCCCAAACGTGTGGTTTTATCAATGATTTCATTGGGAATCACTAACTTCCCAATATCATGCATCAATGCCGCCATAAGAATTTCTTCCCGTTCCACCGCCGAAAAAAAATATGGGCATGTCCCTTCCCCATGTCGCCTGTTTATATAATCCACCAGCAACTTCACATATAGATACACATTTCTGGAATGATAATAATTATAGGGAATACGTGTGTCAATGGCGTCAGTGAACACTTGCGTAATGGATATCATGAGTTGTTCGATTTCCTGTACATACCGCATATTGGATACTGCCACCGCCGCCTGGGAACCGAGGGACTCCAGTATTTTTTCATACTCCTTTCTGAAGGGCACTACCTCGCCTTTTTCATTCTGAGCATTGATTAACTGCACCACGCCCACCAGCTTTCCTTCATGGTTCACCATAGGAAATACAAGAATGGACTTTGTGTGGTAGCCGGTCAATTTATCATATTCCCTGGGCCCGCTGAAATCAAATTCGCCGCATGCATACGCATCCTGGATATTTAAAAGCTGCCGATGAATTCCCGCAAACGCGCAGACATTTTTTTCCTCCATCGGCACCGGCGGGTATTGCTCGCCATCCTTCCCTTTCCGATTGACTCCAAGAGAAATATTTTTGGTGATACAAAACCTCAGCTGTTCTTCCTCAAAAAGATAGAGCGTACCCCCGTCACTTTTTGTCAGGTCCATGGCGCAATCGACAATTTTCGACAACAGTTCATCGTAATTTCTCTCCACAGCCAACAGAATCCCAATTTCCAGTATCTTATCTGTCTGCATCTGTTCCATCCGTACCCTCCAAAGAAAAAACGTTGATTTTGTCCGCTCTTCCTTTCAAATCCTGTGCTCCCAAAAATCTGGCACTGTATTCCTGCTTTACATGTCCATACATTTCTTCACTGAGCAGCACCTGTCCGGCCTTCGCAATACTTTCCAGCCGTTCCGCCACATTCACCGTATCTCCAATGGCAGTGTAGTCCATCCGGTATTCACATCCGATATTTCCCACCACCGCCCTGCCACAGTGAATTCCTACGCCACAGGCAATTTCAACGCCGAATTCCCGTTGCAGTTCCTCATTCATCTGCTGAATGGATTCAACAATGTCTAATCCTGTATTTACCGCTTTCCTCCAATAATCCGGCACATCCAGCGGCGCGTTATACACTGCCATCACTGCGTCGCCAATAAATTTATCCAAAGTCCCTTCGTTTCGGAAAATGGCCTCTGTCACTTTTCCCAGATATTGGTTCAGTATACCTACGACTTCCTTTGGCGACAGCCTCTCGGACATGGCCGTAAACCCTCTGATGTCCACAAAAAGTACGGCAATTTCCCTCTCCCTGCCTCCAAGTTCCATCTGAAAATTTCTGCTTTTGCTTAATTCTTCCACCACCTGGGGCGCCATATAAGTTCGGAACACATTCAATATTTTTCTCTTTCTGTTCCGTTCTGCCACATACTCCAAAATCACCCTGGCCAATGCCGCCATAACAATTCCCATAAATGGAATCATGCATCTCCAATAAACTCCTTGCCCATACATCCATTTTGCGGCAAGAATCATTGCCAATGCCAGTCCTCCCCCACCTGCCATTCCCACAGGAAAAGACCTGCGAAAAGCCCAAAACACATATCCTCCCACAATTACCCCACTGAGAACACCCACGCACCAGACCGGAATCTCCCGAAATGTCCTGCCCTCCAAAAGAGCATTGATATGATTGGCCTGCACTTCCACTCCATTCATAATGGCTCCTCTTGCTATGGGCACCATATATTGGTCCATCATGGCTGAGGCATAAGCCCCCACCAGTACAATGCTGTCCTGGAATATTTTCATATCACATCGGCCCTCTACCACATCTAAATAGGAATACACTTCATACATTCCCGGCTCCGCTGTATAATCAAATCCATAGACTCCCTGCCCGTCTGTCTTCGGCATTTGGGCTTCCCTGCCTTCCATCTCCATAAATTGGAGATACACTTCGCAGGCAAAATTGTAATGTTTCTCCCCCTTCCAATCCACCGACAACATGGCCCGCCGAGCGTAATTGTCTGAATCCTGCATTGCGTTGGTAAATCCGCTGTCGCTCACTGCCGCCAACGCCTCAAACGGCTCCTCCACACTATCCAGATACATATTATTTATCCACAAACCGCCGTCCGGTTTCTTCTCCAGCCTTGAGATATACTGAATATAGGAAGCCATGACCACCCTGGGATATTTTGACGCCGCCCTCACCAGAGCATTGTCCCCTTCTTTCTCACGGCTTCCAAAATAATTGATATCAAACGCAATCACTCCGGGCGGATATTCCGGGTCAAAGGCATTCAGCAAATCCGCCGCCTGCTGCCTGCTCCATCCCGAAAACGGTCCCAGTTCCCGCAGTGTGACATCATCAATTCCAATGATTTTTATTCGGTTATCCACTGGTTTTCCCTGGACAAACAGTCTGTCTCCAAACCAATACTCCACCCTTTCAAAGGGGGACGCACACGCCAGAAACACTGCCAGCAATGCCGCCAACACTGCCGGCGCCGCTTCTGCCGTTTTTTTTCTCATTACCTTCCAGCTCATGAATCACCCTGTTTTTCCCACACTGCGCGAAATCTTACCAGAATACTGCCTTCCCCGCTGACCTTCTCCCATCCGCTCAATACATAGCCTTCCCTCTCAGGTTTGGTCAATTCCGCTTTTTCCGGCTGCTCATACCCTACGGCTCCTATCATAATATTGTTACATATGACAAATTCCGCCTCCGGGGATTCATATATTACAGGATAATATTTCTGTCCTTTGCTGTCCACCCAGATGGGATACAGGGTCGTGTCCTCCTGAACCGTATTCCTGTCAAAATTCCACTCCCCTTCCTGTTCCGTACACCAGCCTGCAAATGTAAAATCGGCTTTCTCGGCAACGTAGCCCAGTGGAGTAGCCTCTACATCGGGAATGCCGGGTGTACTCAATTTTGTTCCCACGGCCACGTCTTCCGTCCCATAATTGTATGCCTTTTGCTCTTTTATTTCAGAATATATACTTCCATCTTTCTCACTATTTAGAGCAATGTATGGGAGGTAATAAGTCACTGTCTTGTATTCGCCTTCCTCCGGCGCTGGAGGAACTGTTGGCTCTTCGCTGGGTTCCGGTGTCAGGTCCGGTTCCTTTGACGGTTCCGGGCTGGGACATGGCGTCTCTGATGGCTCCTCGCTGGGTTCCGGCGTCAGGTCCGGTTCCTTTGATGGCTCCTCACTGGGTTCCGGTGTCAGGTCCGGTTCCTTTGACGGTTCCGGGCTGGGACATGGTGTCTCTGACGGCTCCTCACTGGGTTCCGGCGTCAAGTCCGGTTCCTTTGACGGTTCCGGGCTGGGACACGGCGTCCCTGTTGGTTCTTCGCTAGGTTCCGGTGTCAATTCCGGTTCCTTTGATGGCTCTTCGCTGGGTTCCGGTGTCAGGTCCGGTTCCTTTGATGGCTCTTCGCTGGGTTCCGGCGTCAGGTCCGGTTCCTTTGACGGTTCCGGGCTGGGACATGGTGTCTCTGACGGCTCTTCGCTGGGTTCCGGCGTCAGTTCTGGTTCCTTTGATGGCTCCAGGCTGGGGCATGGCGTCTCTGACGGCTCTTCACTGGGTTCCGGTGTCAGGTCTGGTTCCTTTGACGGTTCCGGGCTGGGACACGGCGTCCCTGTTGGCTCTTCACTGGGTTTTGGTGTCAATTCCGGTTCCTTTGAGGGCTCCTCACTGGGTTCCGGTATCAATTCCGGTTCCTTTGAGGGCTCCTCGCTGGGTTCCGGTGCCTCTGACGGCTCCTCGCTGGGTTCTGGCGTCAGGTCCGGTTCCTTTGAGGGTTCCTCGCTGGATTCCTGGCCAAGTTCCGGCGCCATCACAGGTTCTTCCTTGGGCAATGGCACGATTCCCGGTTCTTCCTCATCCTGCGCCCCTTCTTCCTTCACATCCCCTGCTCCGGATGCCATAATATCCTGAATAAGACCATTCCTTTCCGCTGCAACCATTCCAGCCGGAAGTAGCAGCGTCGGAAGAGATGCCGAACTATTGACAACCTGAGATTCCGGTTCCTGCGCATGAACAGCTTCTGTCCCCAAAGCTGTTCCCCCATCCTTCCCTGCGGTTCCATAATTCACATTCCTTCCCTCGGCTTCTATCTGACGCAGACGCTGCCACATCTGTTCATCCATCAGCTCTGACGAAATGATTCCTCTTTCCGTTATGTACACAGGCGACTGGTCCCCTGTAAATTCTGTATATTCTCCCTCATGATACATTGCCGGTTCCTGACCCTTAGGCGAGACCTCCACTCTGCCGTCATAAACCAACACGGAGACTTTTCCGTCCCCTTCCTCATGGTTTCTCACCTCAAATACAGTTCCCCTGACAGACATGGTTGCGTTAGGGGTCACAATTTCATATGAAGAGCTCTCCCCCAAAGGATTCTGTATCTCATTCAGCACACTGCCGGAAACCAGACGTATGGATGTTCTGCCCGAAGTGTCATCTCCCTCCGCAGTCACTTCCATGGCGCCGCATTCCCCCAGCATTACATACTTATCCGTATCCAGGCGCAGCACGGCATAAGCCCCTTCCGCAGTTGACACACAATCCCCTGACAACAGGTTCATGTTCACCGCCGCTTCCAGAGTGCCTGTCTTCTCCCTCTCAATTAGAACTGTTCCGTTGAGTTCTACAATTCTGATAGAGCGGTATGCCTCCCGGCCACTTCCCCTGACAAATACTGACAGGCAAATGACCAAAACGAAAATCGCCATCCCGGCAAACATCACAATACTCTTCCGGCTTCCCATTTTCTTCATACTCTGTTCCCCCTGCGTTTATGCAACGCCTCTCCCAATCCCCCCTGAAACTGACAGAATTTCCAGCCATGTAACTGTCTGCAACTCCTCCCGGGATTTGTCCGGCCCGCTGCTGTTCTCATAAAGCATCTAACCCGTCAACTTTATACCAATATCATATCCTTCCCATTTATATTTGTCAATCACACATGGCATTTTTATGTCCGAACTGTCATTATTCAGCTCCCCATTCATTTTCCTGTCCTCATGAATCAAGCAGAGGAACATCCCTTTCCCTGCTCACCTGCGCAGCCTGTGCGCCGCTAGCACCATACTTGCTCTGCATGGGCCTGCGCAATCGAGTGGAGAAGATTTACCTTCCCTGTTCATGCGCCGGGCGTCTGTCAGCTTCTGCTGACATTTTTCCTTTAGACGCCTGTGTGCATAAAAAATCCCCCGCCTTGCGGCGAAGGACTATAACTTTCGGGCAGCTGTATCAGCCGCCCTGTATTTTTAACGAAAAATCGCTTCTATCCAGCGAAAAGTTTGGATTATAGTAAGGGTCCCCCGCTTCCAGCGCCCCCTTCCATTTTTCCCGGAACCGTTCTGACTCCCGGCAATACCGCTCCGCTTTTTCTCCCTCATCATCCAGCCCCCTGGATGCGGATTCATAGTGAAACAGCTCCGCAAAAGGCGTAAATACATTGAGTAAACCCAGTTCCCTCAGTTTCAGGCATAAATCCACATCATTCAGGGAAATCGCAAAGGCTTCCTCCAACCCCCCCACCTTTTCGTAAAGCGCTTTTTTTAACATCAGACAGGCTCCCGTAACCGCCGTCACATTCTGGGCATAACAGAGACGTCCCATATACCCCAGATTTTGACGATGTTGTTTGTAATGGGTATGCCCTGCGGTTCTGTGAGCTCCAAGACCAATGACCACTCCTGCGTGCTGAATGGTCTTATCCCCGTAGAAAAGCTTGGCCCCAACCGCTCCCACATCCTCCCGCTGCGCATACATCAGAAGTTCCTCCATCCAGTTTACGGTAATAACCTCCGTATCATTGTTCAGAAGCAGGACATATTCCCCTGATCCATGGCTCACTCCCAGATTATTCACAGCGGAATAATTAAAAGCTCCCTCAAAACGCACAAGCGTAATTTTGCCGTCCTCGCTGCGCCAGCAGTTTCCGAATGCCTCTGTATGGGCTTCTTTTGCCCGATAATCATATCCCAGAAGACTGTTATAATATTCATGAATTTCCTCTGTGGTACTGTTATTCTCCACAACAACAATCTCGTAATTATCATATGTGGACTTTTCCAGGATGGAAGTAACACAACGGCGCAAATCCTCCACATGGTCTTTGTTGGCTATGACTATGGATATTTTGGGATTGCCCAGGATTTGATACCTGATACGGAAAATCGTCTCAAAGGCCCTGGTGCTTTCTATCTTAAAATGCGTGAAACCATGTTTCTTCAAATGCTCCGCCACCGCTCCCTTTGCCGCCTCTATGGCATAGGGCTTCGCTTCTATACCTGCCGCGGTACTGCCCGAATGGCTCCGCCAGTAATACATAAGCCTCGGCACATGGACTATTTTTTTTGCGTTATCAGTTAGTCGCAATATCATATCATGGTCCTGGCTGCCGTCATACTTGGTGCGAAAAAGCTCATCACCGTCCAAAAGACTTTTATGAAACACGCTGAAGTGGCAGATATAATTATTTGCCCGCAGATTATCCGGCGCATAATCCGGCTTAAAATGCATTGTAAGCATATGGTTGATGTTCTCGCCCTTAAAGGTGGTTTCATCGCAATATAGATAATCCGCATTCTGCTCATGAATCGCCTTGGCATATTCGTAAAGCACGCTGGGATGAAGAATATCGTCCTGATCCAGCAGACCGATATATTCACCCGTTGCCATCTTCAGACAGGCATTGGTATTGCCTGCAATGCCTCCGTTTTTCTCCAAATGGCGGTAAATAATCCTTCCGTCGGATTTGGCCGCGTATTCTTTGCATATATCACCAATGTACTTATGGTCCTCATCAGAACCGTCCGCAAGACACAGTTCCCAGTTGGAATAGGTCTGATTCATAACGGAATCCAACATTTCTTTCTGAAAGGAACTTTCATTGTTCCACAATGGAACAAGGATACTGAACTTTACCATTCGTGGAAATACGGTATTTCGTTCTGCCTGGACCTGTTCCGGCGAAGGAAAGCTTTCCGTCCCGAATTGTTTCATGGCCTCCCGTTCCCTTTTTTTATAGTCCAGCTTTTGAAGTACTCCCCTGGGACCCCCGCAATTTCCAAGCCTGTCCTTTTGTCTGATGGCCCAATGGACCAAATTTCTGGCCGGTTTGCTGGCCTTCCAGAGGGGATTTTTTTTAATGCGGTTCAGTTTCCAGGTCAGTTCTTCGTTTTTTGCCTCCAAATCCGCAATACGCCCCGCCAAATCCGCGCATTTGATATGTTCCTGTTCATAAGCTTCTCTGTAATCCGTCCCTTTTTCTTCCATGAAACTACCTTTCTATTCCGCTTCGGCCACTTCCCACACCCTGTTGCTCCAATTCAGTATCTTTGTACCCGTAACTCTGTTTCTGGCCCCCAACCCTATTCTATATCTTCCCCCGGGGAGCACACCATTTCCCATCTCCAGCATAAATCCGCCAAGCCCCACATTTACCTGATCCGGCATATTTTCTTCCAGGTCCGGCCGATACTGCTCCAGAAGGGCTACGGCATAAATTTCCAAAGGTTCTTCCCTCCAAAAACCTTTCTCTTTCTCAATCCGCCCCAACAGAAATACTTTGTCATAGCAGGCGTTATTGTCTCCCAGAACCACTCCGTATCCAATGGCTCCGTTATTGCGGCACTCCTCCACCCTGACCAACAGACAGGCATCCTGACGATAGCCTTTTGTGGAAAACCTCCCCACCTTTTTTCTCACTTTCTGGACCTCATTGCCTGCGGTGAGATAGGCCGGGCGAATTGTCACATCCAAACCTTCCCGATTCAAACAGGGCGAATAATAAGGGTCCTTCCCTTCTAAGGTTGGATGCCGTTCATAGAGCCTGTCCCTTTCTTTCAGCAGCCTCTCAAGCTTCTCCGGCGCTTCGTCGTTCCCCCTGCTCAAAGATTCATGATGATATGCGTACATGTCATTCACACATAAATTGTGATACCCCAGCTCATACAGCCGGAAGCAAAAGTCCACATCATTAAAGGCAACGGCCAATTCCCGCGCAAATCCTCCCGCTGCCAGATATTTTTCCCTTGCCACCATAAGGCAGGCCGCCGTCACTGCCATTACATTATGCCGGCCCCTGTTTGCGCCGCAGTAATACTCTTTATTATCTTCCAGAAATTGCAGCTTGTGTACAGGCCCCATGGGAAGATTGGTAATTCCCGTATGCTGCATACGGACAGAATCCGGATAATAAAGCTTCATCCCCACCGCTCCTGTCCATGGTCTGTGTGCAAGCATCGCCAGTTCTTCCATACACCCTTGCCGGCACAATACCACATCATCATTCAGAAAAAACAAAAGCCTGCCAGCCGCCTTCGCCGCTCCCAGATTACACAGTTCTGAAAAATTAAATTCCTGGGGTTGATATAAATAAGTTATTTTAATACGGTTCTTCCATTCCTCTGTCAGTGACTCCACTCGCCTGCGATTTTCCTGGCTGCTGCCATTGTCCACCAAAATCACCTCATAGGCAAGCGCTGCCCCGCCCTCCCCCTTAGCCGAAAGATAACATCCCCCCAGGCATTTTTCCAGGAGTTCTGGATGATCCTTGGAAAGAATCACTACGGAAACCAAGGGTTCCTCCAGGGAAGCACCCCCGCCCCAATCGGCGCCGTTACCACGGAATCTTTCCTGTAATTTCCGTTTCTTTTCCCTTAAATATTCTGATTCCTCCAGAAATACCTTTCTTAACTCCGGACTACCGCTGGTAAACCATGGATGGGTCACATGCCCCACTGCCTGGCTGCCCTGTCTGTATCCCCCGGCGGCTTCCACCAACCCATGTATCCATCTTTCATATGCGTCAAAATCTTTCACCACATAAAACCACATCCCAACAGTCCCGACAGCCTCCCTCTTCTCCTTTTCCAGAAAGCATACCGTGGTTTCCATCTCTTGGGACATACGGCGAATCAGCTCCCCACGCACCGCCACCACACTTCCAAAATAGAAGAAACTGTCCAGTAAGTCCGGAGACCAATCCGGCTTAAACCAGGGTTTACTCCTCTCCCGAAAAGGGCCTGCGCCTTCGTCACTGCCTCCCGTCCCCATATCCTCATCCCCATACAACAGCATGGTTTCCGGACTGGCTTCAAAATACTTCCTCACATATCCGCAAAATCCTTCTCCAAACACCCCTGGTCCCACACGGAAAATCATATATTCGCAGTCGCCCGGAAACATTTCCCTGGCTTCTGCGCCGCTGACTGACATGGATACCCTGGCTTCCTTATGACAATCTTCTTCTGTAGCCCATACACGCGCCTGCCGGCACAATTCCTTATCCAACTCCGACACCCATTGGGTATAAGAAACTGTCTTCTTCTGCCGCAGCGCCCTGTAACGGCTGTCCTCCTTTGCCGTCAGCCATCCCTTTACCCTTGCTCTGATACTCAATTTCCAAACCACCTCGTCCCTTTTGCCGCCAAATCCTGTGCCATGTTCAGAGGGAGCCGCACAATTTCCATGCGCACACGCAGAGTATTCTGAGACAGGCGAGCCAATTCTCTCACCGCTATACTCAGATTGGGATCATTGGTTCCAAACACAATACTGGGACTATACTTTTCGGTATCTTCTCCGGAAGGCTTCACAATACGCCCGTTGGCGGATAACATTTTCTTTTTCTCCAATGGCACAGTCTCACCATTAAAAGTCATTTCCTTAATTTTGACCACACATGGGAAAAGTCCCGGATCGATTCGCAGCGCATTCACTTCCTTCTCCACTTGCAGTTTCATATCAATCAGATTGTCCCCCTGGTAGGCATTTTCCACAAAATAAGACGCCTCTTCGCTATAGCCGCTGCCTTTGTCCTCATAAATCTGGACACGATTCACAAGTTCTGAATCCTGATATTTATCAATCCACTTCTGAGGAACCGTCGCCCTGTATCCCATGGCTTCACGTATCTGGGACATGGCAAGCCGCTCCCCTGTCACAAAGCGCTGAAACTCCCTCTCCTGTTCCCGATAATATTCTGCCGTCTCCTCCGTAATTGAAAGTTCTTTCAATACCCGCTCCGGCTTCAGTTTACTTCTTCTCGCGTCCTCCAGCAGATAACAATACATGGCCCGAAAAGCCAGCTCCCTGGTATCAATGGCTCTGCCAAAGGTCCATTCATAATCAATCAGAGTCCATCTGTCCCCACGTCCGGTTCCTTCTTCCCCGCCTTCCCTTTCTTCTGCTTCTTCTACCAAAATATTGGAAAAAACAGGGTCAAAATCCGCTGCCGGATAATCGCTGTTATACCCGATGCGTTCCACATACTGCCGAAAATACTCATAAAATCCTTCCAGATTATTTTTCTCCAAACAGGCATCCATAAGCTCGGACAACGGAATTCCCGGCACAAACTCAAACAATGCGCAGAGCCTTTCCCCCTCCTCCTCCAGTTCACATCTGTTAATTTCCAGATTGCCCCCTCTGTATTTTTCCGTCAGACTCTCATATGCAGCCGCCATCCCTCTGACATGCTCCTCAGCCTCCGGTGTCTGGGGATATTTCCTGACACTCACCAGCCGCTGACGGTGCCACAGACTGCTGGAAATCTCCGTCCGAATGGCATATTCCGGCGCTCGGTCATTGGAATACTTGACATACTTTGTATCAAATCCCTTTCCCAGAACTGCCAGATAAGAATTGGCAAATACGGGATACAGTCCATCCTCCACAATACCGTCAAAGGCCGCCTTTTCATCAAACAGCAGCATCCTGTCCCTGTCAAAATTCCGCAGATTATTACACAATTCTCCCTTTTTCGGCAAGAACTCATCACTGTACAGTGTAGTCATAAATTTATAATCAGGATACGGATAATAAAAATGCCATTCCCCCACCCCGCAGTTTCGGAAGATGCGTTCCAATCCCTCTCTGCTGAAGGTACGTACCCCCTTTTGAGCCTCATAATTCTCTATTCCCGAAAAATAGGTTCCCAGATGGTCTTCCTTACATCCGGCAAAATATTTCAATCCATACTGGTTCTCTATGGCTATCAAAAGCCTTCCCTCCGGCGCCAGATGGGAAATCAATATTTTCAGAAAATCTTCATATGGAGTCTCTCCCCCCATGTACCCCATGGCATATTCAAACACACCAATGAGGCAAATAAGGTCGTAATCTCCGGGTAATTTGGGTTCTATATCCTTGAAGTTTCCCACATGAATTGTTATATTTCCGTGTTCTCTGTGACGCCAGGCATTGATTTCACTGCGTTTTTTTGATAACTCCACACAGGTCACAGAACCGGCTCTTCTGGCAATGGCCCCTGTGATAGCTCCGCACCCGCTGCCCACTTCCAGCACCTTCAGCCCCTGTCCGCCTCCTGCGAAAGCACCTTCCGCACTCCCTCCCATGATTTTCTGACTGACTGCCGAATGCTCCATGACAGCATTTGCCGGCTTATCCGTGCCGGGATTGGAGGCGGCATTTTCTGTGGTATCCCTGGCCCCAACCATAGATTCCGCCTTCCTGTTATCGGTGGCCTTATCCGACGTCACCGCTTCCCCTGTGCCCGCCGTCTCCCCCGGGGCAAGGTCTTCCTTTGCCCCCGTATCCTCCCGGGAAACCTGTCCTTCTCCGGGAAGCTTTGCCTCCCCGGGAACCTTCACTTCCCTGGAAATCCCGGACTCCAACGGGCTTATGGCTTCCCATGGAACCGCAGATTCCCCGGTTATCCCGGCATTCCTTGAAGCTGTGGACTCCAAGGGTATCATAGATTCCCATGGAAGCCAGTCTATGATATTCTCACGCAGAGGAGAGAGGTGATACAATATGGGCCAGCTCTTACGCTGTTCAATGACCTTGGCGTATTCCTCCGGCGTCCTGTTTTTTACGATGTCCAGCAGTTCGTTCTCCACTTCCCCGTCACTATACAAATCTGTTCCAGGATATTCACTGTAATCCAACCTGACCTTCCCGATTTCTTCTATCATCTCTCTGCCTCCTTCCACGCTAAATCACGGCTGTTCCTCCACGCCCTCCAAAACGGCATCTGAAACCTTTACCACAGACTCCATATCATAATATCCAACCGTATCCTTATCCGAAACCACAGTCACCGCCAATACATCATACAATCTGTGATAAACCTCAAAATTATCTCCTCTATATCCCGTGACACCCATGGACAGGAGATATTCTCCCCCCTGAAGGCTCATTTTCTGGGTAAATGTAATATCTTTCACATTCCCCGCCTCCACACTATCCAGAAAGGCTTTCTCAATCATGGTATTTGTGCCTGTTATCTCTGTTCCAATGGCATTTTTAAAAGAAAAAGCAAAAATAGGCCCCGGAATGTCCTCCTTGAATTTGACCTTCATATGCAGTGTAAACAAACTTCCCTTTATCACCGCCGTAGTCCGGACATCTCTGTCATCCGTCAGATAATATTCCAGAATTTCCGCCTGCCCTGAACCATATTCCAAAGCGTCGGGATTCTCCCCGGACAATGGCTCCCGGATATTTCCGCCGGATTCCCCTTTGCCTTTCCCCTCTTCCTCAGCAGTTTCTCCCTCCGTCCCACACAGTTCCTCCGGCAGACCATTGCGAAGTTTCTCAGGAAGTTCATATTGTCCTACCAATACACGCTTATAGGCGTCAATCATTTCCTTTGGTGTTCCTTCTCCCAAAAGTGTCCCCTTATGAAGAAGAAATACCCTGTCACAGTATTTGCTGATGCTGCTCAAGTCATGGCTGACAAATACAATTGTCTTGCCCATTTTTTTAAATTCTTCAAATTTATGATAGCACTTTGCCTGGAAGAACACATCCCCCACAGAAAGCGCTTCATCCACAATCAAAATTTCCGGTTCAATATTAATGGCCACCGCAAAAGCAAGCCTTACAAACATACCGCTGGAATAGGTTTTCACCGGCTGGGATACATAATCTCCAATGTCTGCGAAGGCCAAAATATCCGGCAATTTTTTATTAATTTCCCGTTCAGAAAACCCCATCATGGTTCCGTTCAGGTAGACATTCTCAATGCCGTTATACTCCATGTTAAATCCTGCGCCCAATTCCAGAAGAGCGGAGATACGCCCTTCCACCCTGACTTCCCCCCTGGTAGGATTCAACACCCCGGTAATTATTTTCAACAGTGTGGATTTTCCGGACCCGTTGGTGCCGATAATGCCAACGGTCTCTCCCCTGTAAATCTCCAGACTGACATCGTTTAACGCATAATGCAGCTTATACGCATGTTTTCTGTCAAGGCCGAAAGCCTCCTTAATGCGATCCTTGGGCCTGTCATACAGTTTATAAATCTTACTGATGCCTTTCACCAAAATTGCTTTCATATTATAGTTCCGTTTCTCCTCTCCAACGCCCCTTCTCGGGAGGGAATTCATCCGCCTCCGCTGATGAATTCCCTCCGGGCGTTTTCGTTCCGAAACTGTTCCAGTTATGCTTTAAAGTTCCGTTTCTCCTCTCCAACGCCCTTTTCTCGGGAGGAAATTCATCCGCCTCCGCTGATGAATTCCCTCCGGGCGTTTTCGTTCCGAAACTGT
>CAJUGT010000031.1:20198-27044 GCA_910586435.1 uncultured Acetatifactor sp.
TCCAGTTATGCTTTAAAGTTTCTGTTTCTCCTCTCCAACGCCCCAATAATTATTTTGGGATTGGTTTTATGGCGACAGAGCTTTTCTTGTACCACCTGGCAATTGCTCTGTTTTGGTCCGCTTCCGGATTATCTGACAATTCTCCCGCGCATAAAAACCAGGGCCGCCAATGATACGGCTCCAGCACCACACTGGTCTCATCACTCTTAAGCACTTCCAGTCTTGCCAGATATTCCTGATGAAAGTTGTAAGCCTCACCGGTGTGTATATAGTAATACGCGCCATAGGCCGAATAATTGCCCGCCTGATTAGATTCATTTGAGAAAATAAACAGCATGATAATTCCCATCAGGGGATAAAACCACCAATACGCGCCCCCCTGCCTTACTTTCTCATCCTTTCTTTTACATTTCTGCCAAACCCATCCAAGTAAATAAATCTCATCCAGCAAAAGCATCAGTTGAAGTGTAATCTTGATAGTACACAGCATTCTGTCAAGCACCACCCTTCCCAACGCATACATACCGGGAGTATAACCGGATGCATACATGCAGACAGACCACAGCACTACCAACAGGGGATAACGGAACTGAAATTCCGTATGTTTCACAATCTGCCACATGACCGGCGCCAACAGAACCAATACCGCCAATGTTCTCCACCCCGTCAATTCCGGGAAATTCCTCCACCCTTCCGAAAATGACGCCAAAATCGCCTGAAATGGTGTCTTTCCCCATCCCACATAATGTTCTCCTCTGATACTGTTCCCAGGCGCCAGAACTGTCATGGCGAAAGCTCCCAGGTACACCGCCGCCACAGGCAGAAACCGCAATGCGACATTACGTTTTTTCCAAAACACCCATCCCAGAAAAGAGAATACCATCAGCAGACCCTGAAGGGATGTAATATAATTTCCTCCCCCCACAGCCACCGAACACAACATGCTCAGGCACATCCACAAAATCACTGTCCATCTCTTCTCAGATGTAAGCAGCTTTATCAATGCCGACACCAAAAGCATGGCAAAAGAACTCAGCGCCACATAAAACGCGCCGCCGTCATACCAGTAAAATCCCTGTTGCGCAGAGTAAATCAGCATGATTACCATACCGGCGCTGCCTGCCTGCAAGATGAGGCATGGCCAGAATTCACCATGCAGAATATTTCGGACAAACACCCTCACCAATACCATCACGGAAATGGTGAGAAACAGAATCAAAAAAACCGGCCCCCAAAAATATTTGTCCTCTCCCCAGATAAGCGGTACCAAAGTCCCAAGAAATATGGAAAAATAAGTACCCTCCCAGCGATGCCACTCATCCACGGCCGCCGCAACAGCTCCTGAAAGAGCGTCCTTCCATGTACATACCTGTGAAAAATCAGACTTTACATAACCCGCATACCCATAATCGTCAAACCATGGTACTGCATAAACACATAATCGAAGCAGCGGCAGTAAAATAAGCCCCACCGCTGCCACCGCCAAAACCGCAACCAATTTCTCACTGGGTTTCCAGCGAAGAAATGCCCATATTTTCTCTTTCAATCCCCGTCTCCTTACTTAACAAAGCCGCTTATCAACCACTTATCCAAATGGACAGATGCTCACAGCACATCCGCGAAATGCACCTTCAGCCGTTTAAACACGGCGGCGCCAATGCCAAACAGCACTACTGTCACAATCCAGAAATACATTGTGGAGAAAAAATCCTGAAAAAACCATGCTTTTCCGTATACCGCATCCCTGTATCCTTCTACAATATACACAAGTGGATTCAATTTTAAGAAAACCAGCCAATCCACATGGAGCGATTCAATATTCCATAATATCGGCGTCGCCCACATCCCAATCTGCAATACTATGCTGATAATCTGTGACAAGTCTCTGAAAAAAATCACAATGGAACAGGTCGTATAGCACAGGGCCAGCACAAAGATAAAGAGACAGAAACTGTAATACAGAATCTGAATTGTATATATGGTTGGATAATAACCGTAAAAGGCTGCCACAACCAGCATCACCACAACAAAAAACATGTGAATAAAAGTAGCTGCGATTATTTTGATTATAGGAAGAATACTGATTTTAAACACTACCTTTTTTACCAGGTAATTATATTCCAGCATGGCATTGGTTCCGTGGTTCAGGGCCTCGCTGAAGTAGAACCATGGCACCAGCCCTGCGGTCAGAAAAAGTACAAAGGGCACATCTTCCGTTCCCCGCCCTGTATTTCCCATAATTTTGTCAAAGACAATATAGTACATGCCCACTGTCACCACTGGCTGCACCATTGCCCACACCGCTCCCATATAGGAACCTGCGTAACGTTTCTTGAAATCATTTTTTGCCAGCTTCCAGATCAAATGCCTGTTCTGATACAGCTCCACCGGAAGCGTAGTAAATTTGTCATATCCTTTGGCAAACAGAATGCAGGAAGCCAAAATTACCCCACAGGACAGAATCTTTTTCACCAATTCTTCCTGTCGGTCGACACCGGGCCCCGGATTCTGATGCACGATGATTATCACCGCCATCAAAAGCCCCAGCACAGAAAAAAGGGCAATTCCACCTCTCTTGCTAATCTTCATTTTCTCCGCACCTCATGGCAATCTGCTACCGGTTATCCGGAAGGCTCCTCCGGAACGCTTCCAAATCGCCCCAATTCTGATCCCGTTCTATCATAATTAACTCCATATCTTCCGGAATCGGCCACTGAATTCCAATGGCAGGATCGTCATATGCAATACCGCCATCATCTCCGGGATGATAAAAATCCGTACACTTATAGCAAAATTCCGCATATTCCGACAATACCAAATATCCGTGAGCGAAATTTTTTGGCACAAAAAACTGCTTCTTATTCTCTTCCGAAAGTACTTCCCCATGCCACTTTCCAAATGTGGGAGACCCCTGCCTCAGATCCACAGCCACATCAAACACCTCTCCACGAATCACCCTTACAAGTTTGCCCTGGGGAAATTGCTTCTGAAAATGCAGTCCCCGCAGTACTCCTCTTCTGCCCGATGACTGATTATCCTGCACAAATATGTCCGGAATTCCTGCCTCTTTGTAATCCTCATAATGATAGGATTCATAAAAATACCCTCTGGCATCCCCATGCACCGTAGGTATAATAATCTTAAGTCCCTCTATGTCACAAACCTCAACCTTTATCTTTCCCATTTCCTCTCCTTATTATCTGCTCTGCTGCCGCAGACTATTTTCCCATATAACTGATATTTATATCCACATTACCGGCTATCCCGTCAATACTTCCCTTGGAAGTGTACTGCCACATTTGATAATATCCCTGATAAAGCGGCGTACTGCGATATTCCGCAAGCCAGATATTGTAGTTCTCCAACTGAGACACATGCAGATTATTGTTGTACCAGTGGCGGCTTGCGTAGACTCCCGCCTCATACCCGGCGTTCACAATGGTACGGCAGAATGCCTCACATACTAAAGTTCTGGTATCCTGGTCCAACCCGTCCGCCCGGCCGTTTCCGCCGGCGCCTTCCGTATCAATAAATACGGGATATTCCAGCTGGTATTCCCTGATGAGCCGAATTACGGCGGAAGCCTCCTCCACAGCCTCCACTTCATTCACAGCCTGCGTAAAGAAATACACCCCTACCGGAACGCCGCTGGCAGACGCCCCTTTTATATTCGCCGCAAACATAGGGTCCTCCACCAGACTTCCTGTCACCGAACCTCTATATCCCGCGCGAATGATGGCAAATTCCACCCCTGCGTTTTTTACCCTGTCCCAGTCAATCTCGCCATTCCATTTTGAAACGTCAATTCCCACCCTTGTGTTGGCCGTGGGCCTTTGAAGCTTCTGAATCTCTGTTTTGTCCGCATCCGCAGCTGCTTCCGCCACCGCTGTATCCTCAGCCTCTGCGTCAATGTCCTCTTCTGTTTTTATCAGAAGTGTAATATCTTCGATGGCCACATATTCCACCCTATCCTTCACCCGCACATGTGTGGAATTCCCGGGCACCTTATACCCTTCTATGGGCAGCAGTTCCACGTAATATTCTCCTGCCGCCAAATCTCCGATATAGATAATACCATCCTTATCCAAATCCTTATACTCTCCGAACCTGTCCAACTTCACATAAAAGCTCTCACCCGTGACAGGCTTCCCATGAATGTCAACGATTTGAATACGAAGATCCTTCTCCACAGAAGTAACCACAAGGGAAAGCTTTGCAGCGTTTTCCAGGGCGGATTCCAGAACAGGGTCCACCTCCCTGTCAAAAAACATATTATCCTGCAAAAAAGCCGACAAATCATTTCCAATCTGTCCTTTGGGCAGTTCCGGCGGCTCCGTGGCCCTTCCGCCCCCTTCTGACGGCCGTACCGTAGCTCTTGGCGGCGGCTTTGTGCCGTGATCTGTATTGAGATACATTACCAGCGCCGAGACGAGCAAAATGACGGCCATAGAGGATAAAATTGCTATTCTCCGCAGTCTAGAGTCCATTTGCTACCTCTACCAGATATTTCCCATAATTCGTCTTCATCAGGGGTTCTGCCAGTTTCAGAAGCTGCTCCCTGTCAATAAAACCTCTTTTATACGCAATTTCTTCTATACAGGAGATATAGAGTCCCTGTCTCTTCTGAAACGCCGCCACAAAATCCGACGCATCCAGCAGCGCATCGTGATTTCCTGTATCCAACCACGCAAATCCACGCCCCAATGTCTCCACATGAAGCGTCCCCCGCCTTAAATACTCGTTGTTGACGCTGGTAATCTCTATCTCATTTCTGGCAGATGGGGTTACGTTTCTTGCAATTTCGACTACATCATTGTCATAAAAATACAGTCCCGGAACCGCATAATTACTCCTGGGCTTCTCAGGCTTCTCTTCAATAGACAGGGCTTTGCCGTTTTCATCAAATTCCACCACCCCATATTCCCTGGGATCACGGACATAATATCCGAAAATGGTCGCTCCCTTTTCCCTTGCCGCCACCGTTTTAAGCACTCTGGAAAAGCTCTGTCCGTAGAAAATATTGTCTCCAAGCACCAATGCCACCCTGTCGGAGCCTATGAAATCGGCGCCTATGATAAAGGCATCGGCCAATCCCCTGGGATATTCCTGCACCGCATAGGACAATGTCATGCCAAGCTGCGCTCCATCCCCCAGCAGCTCCCGGAATACCGGTAAATCTCTGGGAGTGGAGATAATCAATATCTCCCTGATGCCTGCCAGCATCAAAGTGGACAGAGGGTAATATATCATGGGCTTATCGTATACAGGCATAATCTGCTTGGATATTGCTTTTGTCAACGGATAAAGCCTGGTTCCCGACCCTCCCGCCAAAATGATTCCTTTCATAGAACACCTCCGATTTTAGTTCCGCAACTCACCTCCCAACCCCCAGTAAACCCTTCCGGGCTTGTTCGGTTCGTTGCTGTTTTTTGTATTATAGTGTGCCTCAGCGAACTTTTCCCCTGCCGTCAGTTTTTGTACATCTCAGCGTAGTATTTTTGATAGTCGCCGCCGGTCACATTTTTCATCCATTCCTCATGCTCAAAATACCACTGAATGGTTCTGCGGATACCATCCTTAAACATGGTCTCCGGATACCAGCCTATTTCCTTCTTTATCTTGTCTGGCGCAATTGCGTAACGGCGATCGTGTCCCTTGCGGTCCTCCACATAAGAAATCAGATCTTTTGTAACCAGAGCCTTGCGTGGGTCATCATCAGAAAGCATCTCCTGAAGTGTCTCCAGGATAATCTGTATTATCTCAATATTTTGCTTCTCATTATGACCGCCGATATTATATGTTTCAAACAATCTGCCCTGTTCCTGAACCATGTCAATGGCCTTGGCATGATCCTCCACGTACAGCCAGTCCCGCACATTTTTTCCATCGCCATAGACAGGAAGCTTTTCGCCCTGCAATGCGTTATTGATAACCAATGGAATGAATTTCTCCGGAAATTGATATGGGCCATAGTTATTGGAACAATTTGTAATATTGGCCGGGAAATGATACGTATCCATATACGACTTAACCAGTAAATCGGAGCTTGCTTTGCTGGCGGAATAGGGACTATGGGGCGCATAAGGCGTCGTCTCATAGAAGAATGCGGTCTCATCTTCCGGCAGAGAACCATAGACCTCATCCGTGGACACATGCAGAAATTTCTTATTCTCCCGATAACTTCCGTCGGGAAGCTCCCATGCCGCCCTTGCGCAGTTGAGCATCACTGCCGTTCCAAGCACATTGGTCCGCACAAACACTTCCGGCTCCCGGATGCTCCTGTCCACATGGCTTTCAGCCGCGAAATGCACCACCCTGTCTATATCATTCTCCGCAAATATTTTAGAAATGGCCTCTTTATCACATATATCCGCCTTGACAAAAGTATAATTGTCCCTCCCGGCCACATCCTTTAAATTTTCCAGATTTCCTGCGTAAGTCAGTAAATCCACATTAATAATACGAATGGAATCCCCATACTTTCCAAACATATAATGGATATAATTGGACCCAATAAAACCAGCTCCTCCAGTTACCAGATAAGTTCTCATTTTTTTCCTCCTATTCCAGTTCCGTTCCTTCACTTCAGCACCCACATTCATGGAAGGAAATTTCATCTGCGTAGTACGCAGCTGCAATTTCCTTCCGGGTGCTTTCGTTTCGGAACTGTTTTTTATTTTCCAGTTCCGTTCCTTCACTCCAGCACCCACATTCATGGAAGGAAATTTCATCTGCGCAGTACGCAGCTGCAATTTCCTTCCGGGTGCTTTCGTTTCGGAACTGTTTTTATTTTCCAGTTCCGTTCCTTCACTTCAGCACCCACATTCATGGAAGGAAATTTCATCT
>CAJUGT010000031.1:27144-34250 GCA_910586435.1 uncultured Acetatifactor sp.
TCCGGGTGCTTTCGTTTCGGAACTGTTTTTTATTTTCCAGTTCCGTTCCTTCACTTTACAACCCTGTTACTTTTTATGGCTGGTTCAGCAGCGGCACTTGCTTTTTTTCAAAGCAGTATAGGATAAACTCATATTTCCCCAGCTGCACTTTGCCATAGTTTCCTATCACCTGGTAGCCCAGCACATCCACTTCCTTGAGTTGTTCTTCCGAAAGTAAATCGGGAGTGCAGTACCAGACTGTACCTGCCGTTGCCTCCTGATAGGAGCCATTGCTGATTTCGGCGTCAGGGTAGTAATATTTCAGCACCGTCCATCCGATGTGCATAATCCCATGATTCACAAATTGGGTATCATCATCCGTTTCTCCGATATAACTCAGGAACTCAGCAGTCTTTCTGTCTTCATACTCTACCAGTTCCTGATACGCCTTATAATTTCCCAACCCCTTTGCGAAAAGGAGCGCCAATACCAGAACAAGTACACATTTTGCGCCGCCTCTCAGCCATTTTCTGTGAGAACACGCTTCCAGCCTTCCTAACTTGTCCAGCACACGATGGGTTCCCACCGTCAGCATGATGGCAGTAATGGCGCAGAGGGGATAGAGATATCTTCCTGTCAGAAGCGGCTGCATCAGGATGCTGATGCCATAGGCAAAGAGTAATGTTCCCACAATTGTCACAAATCCTATGGCAAGCGTATAAGTCTCATAGGACCAGTTTCTTACGGAGGGAGGCGCAATTCTTACCTCATATTTCCCTTCCGAAGGCTTTTGTTCCACAATGACCGCTTCTTCCGGGCAGCCGCTTTCTTTCCCTCCCGCTGCTTCTTTTGCGCAATCTGCTTTTTTAACGTGTACTATGGAAGACTCCCACAGGAACAGCCCCACTGTCAACAACGCCAATAAAGGCAGAATCACCTTCCCCATACTTTCGCCGCAGCCTATCATGGTAAGACATTGCCCCATGGTTTCTATTTCCGTCATCCACCAATTTCCGCTCACGGACTCTGTGGCACGAAGCACCTGCCCCAGCCATGGCGCATATGCCACCACACATACAGCAACGGAACTGACACCCTTTACCCACACTTTGCCGCCAAACCGCAGCTGAGCAGCCACACAGGCGGCAAAAATCATTATGCCAACCGTCACCAAAGCGTAATAGTGCGCATACGCCGCCACCAGCCCCCAGAACACCATGCCCATCCATCCGGCAATCCTGCTTCCGGCCAGAATACGTGAAATAGAATAATAACAGCCTGCAACGCCCAGAAAAGCCATGGCATACATTCTGATTTCAAGATTATATTCCAGACACGGGGCCGCCAAACCGGAAATAATAATAAAAAAGGCCGTCGGTATATTGCCGTATTGCCTGCGCAGAAACACTACTGCCAGAACAATGCCAATGAAAAAAAGGACAAGGGACGCAAGATGGTATACGGGTGTGGTATACCCGAACAGCTCTGCAAATCCCTTTAACCATAAATAATAAAGGGGAGGATGATTCTCCTCCAATGTCAAAATCTGAAATATCCCTTCTATGGAATTGTGTATGGCATTCCCCGCATAGGCTTCATCCCCCCATACGACATTGTCGCTCATCAATCCAAAATTCAGCCATATCACCAGTACCGCCAAAAGGAAACACCCTGCCGGGAACAGTATTTTTCTGAAGAACCTTACCAGTCCCAGGTTGCAGTACCCCTCACAATCCACAGTCACGGATACGCTCCCTGTGTCAGCCGCCCATTCCACAAGGGAAATCACCGCCACCGCCACCGCCTCTATAAGTACAAATTTCAATACAAAGGACGGCACCTGATCCATTTTTTCCCAAAAAGAGGTACTGGAACTCAGAAATGTCAAAACCAATGTGCTGAACAACGTGGTGATTAATGTGTACACCACATACCGCCCTCCCAGCTGCCGCGCCGTCAGCTCCTGGTCCTTATGATACAATCTTCTTATCAGTAAAGGTACAATGGGCATCATCAGCCCGAAAATCATAGCCTGCATTCTATCGGTTTCATCCTTTCATGCAACATAGTATTGTTTATCGGACTGTTACGCAATCATTATACGGCTTTCCCCAAAATATGTCAACATATCCATATCCTTCCAGCAGTGTGTTTAAAAACGCATCGTTACCGTGAACGGAATGTAAGTAGAATCTAATATCCCAGATAGCTGATATTCATGTCCACATTTCCACTGATGCCGCTGATACTGCCGTTTGCCTTATACTGCCACATATCATACCTTCCCGTATAAGTAGGGACCGCAGCGTACTGGGCTACCCAAATCTTATAAGAGCTTAGGCTTCCTGCGTCAATCTGGCCTTCCAGCCATAATTTTCCGGAATATACGCCCGCCGTGTACCCTGCGCCCTGAATGGTTTGGCAAAACGCCTTGCACACGGCCGTCCTTGTGGCTTTGTCAATCTTATCCCCCCGTCCGCCGCTGGCCTCCACATCCAGAAAAACGGGATAGGAAATTTTGTATCCTTTCAATTGTTCCAATACCATAGAAGCTTCTTCCACCGCCTCAATTTCATTTATGGCCTGAGTGAAAAAATATACCCCCACCTTCAGCCCGGCTTCTGTGGCTCCTTTGATATTTTCTTCAAATTTAGGATCCTCTATTAGCTTTCCCTCAGAAGAGCCTCTATATCCGCTGCGAATAATCACATAGGATATTCCAGAATTTTTAACGGCGTTCCAGTCAATCACCCCATTCCATTTTGACACATCAATCCCCAGAGTGCCGTCCCCTGTGACCAGGGAACCATCGCTGGCAAAATTATATTTCGCGCCCTGAATAATCTGTTCGCCGGTTACTTTATTGCCATCTGCGGTGTAATAATATACCTTTCCTTCAATGGTCTGCCAACCGGTATATTTGACGTCGCCTTTGACAAAAAATTTGTCGGCTTCATAGTAGTCCGCATAAACCGCTTCCCTGTAAGTATTCCCCGCCGCCACATATAATTGCCTTCCGTCGGCATCCTTAAGCAAAGTATTTCTGTCCTGCTTGGGATTTGCCTTCACTGTTACCTCACAGGAAGCGCTGACCTCCGTACCGTTTTCCGCATATTTCACAGTGACAACCGCACTGCCCTGGGCAACACCCGTTACTGTGACAGCCTTATTGTCCACACTGACCGTTGCGATATTGTTGTCCGACGATTCCGCTGTCACCACAGGATTCTGGGACAGTATATTAATGAGATTGGCGTGAATTGTCACAGGGGTCTGAACAAATGTCGCCACAGAATCCACATCCAAAGTCATTGACATGATTCCGCCAATTGTCACATTTATCTTAGCCGACGCTTCCGTTTCGGAGGTTCCGTTCTCATAATTCGCTGTTACGTTTATCACCGTTGTACCGACAGCAACGCCCTGTACCTCAACATTTCCCTCCGCATCCACGGAAACCGCGGCAACCGCCGGATTTTCGGACCAGGCGGAATACACAATTTTCCTGCTTTCCGCAAAACCCGCCACTGCGGCCTTCACTTTCATAGTTCCTCCGGTGCTTCCCGCAAGAGTTGTCTGATTCAGTACAATTGTTCCTTTTGTGGGCACCGGCGTCACTGCCGGACCCTCTGTGGGCACAGGAGTTGGCACTTCTGTGGGCATTGGCGTGGGTTCTACTGTGGGTATCGGTGTGGCCATTTCCGTGGGCACAGGGGTTGGCACTTCCGTGGGCATCGGTGTGGGCTCTTCCGAAGGTATCGGTATGGGTTCTTCCGTGGGTACCGGAGTTGGCACTTCCGTCGGCAGCGGCGCTTCGGTAATGGTCTGCGCCACCAAAACCACCGGCTCTGTGATTAGTCCATCCTGCCTTCGCACTAAAGTAACGGGATCTGGTATGGTACTTTTTGCCACTTCATTATATGTGGAGGAAATGACCTTGCTCTCCACCCACACCACGGTATCCTGGAGAGATGATTCCACCACTGTCTCGTTCTTCTTGGTATCCTCTTTGGCGGCATTCACCTCCGTCTCTTGCTTCACTTCATTTGCCACATCAACCTTTTCATATACAATCTCCCTTTTTACCTCTACCGAGTGGGTTGCATCTGTAATTGTATATTCTGAATACCGGGAATCCGTCAATGTTTCCATTGCCACCAGGTAGGCCCCCGGCGCAATGTCTTTCTTATATATGATGCCGTCCATATCATCATCCGACCAGATATAGGTCTTGCCGTCCGGAGATTGCACCGTGACGGAAAAGGGAACATTGGGCACCAGTTTGTCTGACTTCTCATTGATAAATTTTATTTTCAAATCCTTCTGTATGGAAGTAAAATCCGGCGCAACCACCACCTGTCTGGAATAATCTATTTCATCATAGTCCTTATTCGGCTCCGATGGTTTCGGTGTCACTGCGGCAGCCTCCATTCTATCTTTCCACGCATCCGCCACCGCCTCCATTCCGCTCTCACCAATGAGATTGATTCCTTCCAGCTGCAACCCCACACCCGCGAATCCTGCCACCTGGGACTGAGGCATGCGCTTTTTTAAGAAAATCCCCACCGACGCAATGACCAGTATCAGTATTCCCACTCCCGCCGCCAGCATCACCTTATCCATAAGCTCCATGCCCTGGGAGGCTTTTTTGTCCATATGCCGGGGCGATCTTTTTTTCTCTGACCGGTCAATGTAGGCCTGGTCCTCATCATATGCCTCATCCCTTACATAAATTTCCTCGGAGTCATACTCCGGTTCCTCTTCCTCCCATTGGCCTGATGTGTCCCTTTCACAGTATTCCGGTATATTTTCTTCCCCATACTCATCTTCCGGTATGTCCGAATCATTCTCTTCCCAGCAGACTTCCTGTACATACTCCTCCCGCACCCACTCCTGGTTTTTCTTGCTCTCCCCTATGGTCCGGGCATACGTTGCTGTGTCATATTCGTCTTCGGACTCCTCACATTCACAGTCTTCCTCATAAACTTCTCCCCCTGAATGCCCACTTTCCGCGCTCCTCTGCGCATCATATCCTTCCTCTATGTAATTCTCTTCCGTATCCTCCCATTCACAATACTCCTGGCAGCAGTCTTCTTCCTCTGAATACGCCTCTTCCGCATACCCCCCTTCACCGGCGCCTTCAAAGTATCCCTCCCCACACGCTTCCTCTCCTATGTACTCTCCTTCAGAATATTCGCCTTCTTCCTGGATTTCTTCGTCGAAACCCCAGTCTTGCGGGAAGCTCTCTCTTTCCTCATAATATTCTTCCACATCCCCATCATTTTTTTCAGATTCCCCTATGGCATTCTCCTCTACATAAGAAAACGCTTCGCCATCTTCATCTTCTTCAAATTCCGCATATTCCGCATATTCTTCGTACTCTTCCCCCTCAAAACATTCCTCCTGAAGTTCTTCCCCTCCCTCATAATACTCTTCCACATACTTCCCTTCTTCGGTGAATTCTTCCTCAAAATCCCCCTCCAACTCCTCTTCCAAATCCTCTTCTATATACTCTTCGGATTCCTCGCCATATGCGGACTCTTCTTCGCTGTCCCAATCACACTCGCTTCCCACATAGCTCTTCTGTGCCGTTTTCCCCCCATGACCAAACAACTTTTTCATACAGAAATCCTCTCCTGAAATACGCCTTAACAAATCTGTAACATTATAGCATCACCACCCCTCTTATTCAAGTGACTACGGAATTTATTCATAATTTCTTAAAATCTTTTAAATTCCACATAATAGTGTGGACTTTACCAACCTATAATAGTAAAATAGGATTTGTTGAAAATACCAACCGAAAAACACAGAAACGGAGAACTGTATGAAAAACAATACTTCTTCCCCAAATAACTTTCAGGAAGAACGGGCGCATTCCATCCCCGATGTGGAAATCATTGATTTGGAAAATGACCCCAACGCCGGCTTTGTCGGCTCTGACTCAAATGATGAGAATCTCTCTGAGGAAACCGCTATGGATTCCGACATGGATTCTTTTCGTGATTTTTCAAGACCTTCTCAGAAAAGCAAACTGCCGGCTCGCATCCTGTCCCACATAAATATACATGTCATTCTCTTGCTTGTAATGATTTCCTTTGTGGCAGGCATCATTTACAAGGTAATGACCTGGGGAGTAAGGGTGGACCCTGACGAAATCGTCCCCGGCGAATACGACAACAGCAATGACAATTTCCTGCCCCTCACTGATGCCAAGGGACATACCCTTCGTACCGATTACAGCGGCGATATCAAAATCCTCGCCTTTGGCAACGCCCCTTTCGCGGACGACAGAGGTTCAGAAAATAACCTGGCATCCATCATAGAACAGATGACCGGGGCCACCGTATATAACTGCGCCATCAGCGGCAGCTATCTGGCAGCGGAACTTCCCTATCTGCAAGAGGATATCTGCCCCATGGACGCATTTAATTTCTATTGGATGTGCTTTCTGGCAATGGGAAATGAAGATATTGCGGAAAAATACCTCAATGCCCTGAGAGTTCTTGGAGACGACGCTCCTCCCGAGGCAAGGGAAGTGTACGACATACTGACAGAAATAGACCTGAATACCATTGATGTAATCACTCTTATGTATGACGGAAGCGACTACCTGGCCGGTCATGAAATGTACAGCGATGAGAACGCCGAGGACATTCATCAGTTTACCGGGAATATGGAAGCAGGACTTACAATGCTTCAACATGATTATCCCAACATCCGCATTATCGTCCTGTCTCCCACTTACGCTTACGGCCTGGATGAAAACGGAAACTATGTCAGCAGCGATATTCAGCGTTACGGCTGGGATGTATTAAGTACCTATGTCATTAAACAAGCCTATTCCGCAAACAATCATTCCGTATCCTTTGTGGACAATCTCTATGGAACAATCCATGAAGACAACGCTTCGGAATACCTCATTGACCACATCCACCTGAATGTGGAAGGGCGCAAAAAAGTGGCGGAACGTTTTGTAAGCGCGCTTTATCACTATAATGATTCTAAATAAGATTGACGCAGGTACCAAAAAGAGGAGCCGGGCACACCCGCTCCTCTTTTGTATACACTATACTTTATTCCCGCGGGCAATGAGCCAAGCGGCCGTGCTTGCACGGACAGTTGGC
>CAJUGT010000032.1:0-22668 GCA_910586435.1 uncultured Acetatifactor sp.
TTGGGGCGTTGCAAGCTTGATACCCCGTTGCTTGCAGCGGGGTCTTTGATTTTGGTAAAACAGTAGCTTACAGATTGGTAGCCATAAAGTCTTTGAGAACACCAAGAAATTCCCGAAGCAGGTTATTTGGAGCCATGCCGGGCACGGAGCTGGCAGCCAGCCCTTCCACATTGTGGTATCCCTGCTTCCTTGCAATTGCCAGTGTGCGGAATACATGAAAATTATTTGTCACAATTACAACACTGTTATTTTCCCTGTCCAGCAGTTCTCCACTGAATACAAGATTCTCAAAGGTGTTGGAAGATTTGTCTTCTATTAAAATTCGATTTTCAGCAATTCCCTCATTGATAAGATAACTTTTCATTCCCAATGCTTCGGAAATGGCTTCGTTGGGTCCCTGGCCACCGGAAACGATAACTTTTGTATTGGGGTTGGCGTTTAAATAGGTGATTGCTTTGTCTAATCGTCTGCGCAATACTTCGCTGGGGCCATTGCTTTTCCATTGCGCGCCCAATATGATACAAAAGTCAGCGCCTGGTTTTCCGGAGGCGTTGTACTGTGTAAATATAAGGCCTTCTATGGTGAAGAACAAAAGCAGTCCTGACCAAAAAAGGATGGCACAGGTTATCTTCAGCCACTTTGGAAGCGCAGCCATAATTTTTTTGCTGCCCAGGACAGCGCTGAGGATGAGAAATCCAATGCCCATTACAGCCCATATCAGAAAAAAATAGGTGCCGAAACCAACCAGGGCGATTCCGCCGCAGTAAAGAATACAGGCGATGCCCGATATTCCGAAGACACGGGACAGAACAGTGTATTTGTCTATTCTGTTGCCTCGCTTTTCCAATTGAATGACCTTGCGGCTTCGTTCAAAAGGAATCAGTTTTTTGGATTCATATTTTCTTTTTCTTTTCATATTTATTATCTGCCATTTTATATCATCAGGGGTTATAAGCAACTTTCAAAATAATAATAAAGTAATAATATAGTGTATTCCAGTTCATGGGGAATATCCAAATGAACTGTTATATGGAACATAATTTGATAAGGGCATTATATCATATTATAAATCATTCCCTCAATAGACATGAGTATCCCGTTTCTTAATATTTTTTTAAGTCTGGGGGGAATGCGCCATGGAAAATATGCGGCATGTCCAAAGTGATTCAAAAAACAGTTGCCGCTATCTGAAAAATATGTTATAATGCATAAGAATTTATTCCTGCGGGCAATGAGCCAAGCGGCCGTGCTTGCACGGACAGTTGGCGAATGCCGCGAGGGTCAAATACCCCGCCCCTTGGGGCGTTGCAAGCTTGATACCCCGTTGCTTGCAGCGGGGTCTTTGATTGATGGAGGAAGAAAAGTGGACGACGACTCGGACGGTGAGGCGGATTCAGTATTTTATATGGACTGGGAGAAAAGAGCATGGTTGTGTGCCAAAAGGCATATGGCTGTGCTTTTTGTTGTATTTTAAAGGAGGGAAAATGTAAATGTAGTGATTGAGAAAGAAATCATGTAATAGGATGTAAACAGAGAAAGAGAAGAGGTCAAGGGATAAAAAATGGAAAACGAAACAATTTCACTTATAATCATTGTAGTAAGCATTATTATGTCGGCGTATTTTTCCGCCACAGAGACAGCATTTTCATCTTTGAACAGAATTCGTATTAAAAATATGGCGGAAAAAGGGAACAAAAGGGCTCTCCTGGTCATGAGGCTGTCCGAGAACTACGATAGTTTGCTGTCAACAATTTTAATCGGAAATAACATAGTAAATATTGCAAGCGCCTCCTTGGCAACCGTATTATTTGTCAAATTGTTGGGGGACGAATTTGGCCCCAGTGTATCCACTGTTGTGACAACAATAGTAGTTTTAATTTTTGGAGAAGTGTCGCCAAAAAGCATAGCAAAGGAGTCACCGGAGAAGTTTGCGATGTTTTCAGCTCCTTTTCTGAATATGCTTATGGTGTTGCTTACGCCATGTAATTTTCTGTTCAGGCAGTGGAAAAAGTTATTGTCCATGATGATTAAATCAACGGATGAAGGTGGAATTACAGAGGAAGAGTTTCTGTCCATTGTAGAAGAAGCAAAGCAGGATGGGGGCATAGATGAGCAGGAAAATATGCTGATTCGGAGCGCTCTGGAGTTTACTGAACAGGAAGCGGTCGATGTGATAACTCCCAGGATTGATATTACCGCAGTATCAACGGAAACAACCAAGGAAGAAATTGCCGCTGTTTTCGTCAACACTGCTTATTCGAGACTTCCCATATATGAGGACACCATAGACCATATTGTTGGGATACTTTATCAGAAAGATTTTTATAATTATGTATACCATGGAGAGAAGGAAATATCAGAGATTATTCGACCGGCATTGTTTGTTCCGAAGAATAAAAAGATAGGCATATTGTTAAAAGAATTACAGCAGAAAAAGATTCATATTGCTGTTGTCCTGGACGAATATGGAGGAACAGTTGGCATTATTACATTGGAAGATATTTTAGAGGAACTGGTAGGAGAAATTTGGGATGAGTATGACGATGTAAGCCAGGAGATTGTCAAGAAATCAGACACAGAATATATTGCCTTGGGCAGCGCAGACATTGACAGAATATTTGAAGTACTGCATATTGATATTACGGAAGAAGATTTACAATCGGGAATTGTAAACGGCTGGATAATGAATCAGTTGGGAAGGGTGCCTGAGAGAGAGGATTCCTTTACATACCAGGGGTATCGGATTACCGTATTGGAAATGGATGAGAAAAGAGTCGCAAGAGTTTTGTTCCAAAAGGAAAAATAAAAGGAAAAATAAATCATATTGACATACACTTTTTCGGATAGTATGATAAGTTGACGGTTTGCGTTATTGTGTCGCCGGCGCAATCCGTCATATGTCCCAATAGGCTCCGGATAAGATAAGAAGGGACATTTGGCAGGGCGGCACAGAAAAGGGGTCTTATGGGAAAAATATTTGATAGTACTACAGAATTGGTTGGACACACACCGCTGCTGCATGTACGAAATTACGCAAGGGCGCAGGGAATCGAAGATACGATACTGCTTGCCAAATTGGAATACCTGAATCCGGCGGGAAGTGTCAAGGACAGGGTTGCCCTGGCCATGGTGGAGGACGCAGAGAGAAAAGGTATCCTGAAACCTGGCGCAACCATCATTGAACCAACTTCCGGCAATACAGGAATCGGTTTGGCCAGTGTGGCTGCGGCAAAAGGATACCATACGATTCTTACTTTACCGGATACTATGAGCATGGAGAGAAGAACCCTTTTGAAGGCTTATGGCGCAGAGCTGGTTCTGACAGAGGGGACAAAGGGAATGAAGGGCGCCATAGACAAAGCGGAGGAACTGCGTAACAGTATTCCCGGAGGAGTGATTTTGGGGCAGTTTGACAACGCTGCTAACCCAAAAGCCCATATGGAAACCACAGGGCCGGAGATTTGGGATGACACGGAGGGTAAAATAGATATATTTGTTGCGGGTGTAGGTACGGGAGGAACCATAACCGGCGTGGGAGATTACTTGAAATCCAGGAAGCCGGACGTGAAAATAGTTGCGGTGGAACCGGCGGATTCTCCGGTGCTTTCGGGGGGAAAGCCGGGAGCGCATCAGCTTCAGGGAATTGGGGCGGGATTTGTGCCTTCTGTTTTGAATACCCAGGTATATGATGAAGTGCTTACCATTACCACCCAGGAGGCGTTTTCCGCAGGCAGGCAGGTGGCGCAAAAAGAGGGTATCCTGGTGGGAATCACTTCAGGAGCGGCGCTTGCCGCCGCAGTGAGGCTGGCAGAGAGAACTGAGAACAGAGGAAAAACCATTGTCGCCCTGCTGCCGGACTCAGGGGACAGATATTTGTCAACTCCGATGTTCACCGAAGCAATGATGTAAATGTACTTGGGGGTTGTGGCATTAAGGGTCATGGACACTGGATATAGGTAAGTCTGATTACCTGACACCCTGTATCTTGTGTAGAATTTCTTAATGCGACAGCCCCTTATGCTGAAATTTTTTTTCTTCAGGCAGGGTGAAATATTGCCCTTAGAAATATTTTATTTCTTAGGCGATTCATTTTGATAAATACAGAGCGCGTTTTCCATATATAACGTGTCCAGCAGCTCTCTGCCGCTCTGGGTGTGCCGGTAGAGTCTCACTGTGCCGATGCCTGCGGCGCCTGCCCACAGAGGCAGCCTGGGCAGTCTTCCGTCCGGCGTTTCATAGCGCAGATGCAGCATGTCTCTTTTTTTACAACTCCCCGAAAGCCTTAGTGAGGCATTTTTGTTTCGGGCAGATATATGCCAGACAAAACGGGTTCCCGTTTCTTTTACACTCCATTTACATCGGGTAAATTCAAAGTCTTCCCCCATATAGGTCAGCTGTATCATAAATCTGGGACGGAGGGGAATACAGAAAAGACGGGGACGAAACTCGTTGACTGCCAATACGGAATGTCGAAGTTCTTTTTGTGTCATCTGGCTGGTCAGTTTCCCACAGGCAAATTGAAACCAGGGATTTTGGAAAGCCCGCCCCCAATGCTTGTCGGCATAGCCGTAATTCAGGTCCGGGGAGACTTCATAGGATTCCCCGTCCAATACAACATTCCCCCGAAAAAAGCTGCGTATGCCCTCGCCGTGCCAGTAACTGTCCAGCAGGCGTAATGCCTGGAAAAGTGGCCCACCCCAGATACCCGTATGGCAGGAGACTGTCTTGCCGATTTCCAAATCCCATTCCATATATCCTGAATCCGACATAAGGCTTCGGTGTCTTGCCTCCCGGGAAGTGACATTGATGAAGCCGGTGATTCTGTCCTCGCTGTAGAAACAGGTATGGGTCCGGGTATCCTGATCAGACTCCCAGCCAGAGGCAGCGGTCTGTATAACCAGAGGACTATTGGTAATTTGCAGGGAGGAGATGGGATAAAAAGCGTGGAGCTGTTTGCCTCCTTCGCCCTTGGGGTCGGGAAATACCCCGGCCTTGACCAGGAGATAGGAGGGCTTTATGCCATGCTTTTTATGATAGGGAAGTTGTCCCAGAATGGGATGTTCGGAGCCAAGCCCCGGGTTTATCAGAAAAAATTCCACAAAAAAAGTGCGGACATTACCTGTCTGCGCATTGACACCGGAGAAGGAATGCCACCAGCGTGTGTATCCCTTTTTGGTGGAAGAAGATTGTGGTATGTATGAATTTCTTGCCAAATCAGAAAGATTCATAAGTATTTCTCTTTTCTCAAGATTCAGTCAAACAGCAGAAGAATATACCTATCATAATACCATACCTTAAAAAAGTCAAGAAGAGTGCCATTTCACACTTTACTTTTCAGGATAAAATGAGTAAAATAAGGAAAATTATCTTTTCACTGTCAAGAATTCGCAGTCTAAGCAAGATTGGAGATTAAAATGGAAAAGGCAAATGAGGCTTTGGGAATTGTGGTGGAAGAATTGAATCCAACCTTTTTGTTCACATGGAAAGGAACCAGGAGGCGCAAACAGGATGAGGGGAATTATCACAGCCATGATCACGGTGAAATCGCGTTTATCCTGTCCGGCGCAGGCAGGTATCGTATTGAGGACAGAATATATCCCATACAGGAGGGAGACCTGCTGCTGTTGAATCCGGGTGTAAAGCATGAAGCTTTGAGCAGTCCGGAAGCGGAGCAGCCTGCGACAGAGTTTTTTGTAGGGTTTTCCGATATTCAGTTTCCCGGCTTCCCGGCAAATTTCCTTCCTGGGCCTGATGGAGAGTGCATCATTCATACCACGGGAGATCTGCGGCAGAGACTGTTCAGGCTATGCGCCGCCATGGAGGCGGAAAATGCCGTGTACAGGCAGGGGCGGTATTTTATGCTCAAGTCCTATCTGATGCAGCTTCTTCTCCTGGTGGTCAGAGAGCAATGCCAGCCCATAGAAAAGGTGGAGGGATGCGCATTTGAATCTGCCAATAAAAAATATGTGGTGGAACAGATTGTGAATTATTTTGAAGATCATTATAACGAAAAAATATCCCTGGATCAGATTGCGGAGAATATGTATCTGAGTCCATATTATATCTCAAGGATATTCAAAAGTGAAACCGGGAATGCCCCAATTCATCACCTGATTAACATCCGCCTAGAGAAGGCAAAGGAATTGCTGGAAGGGGGATATGACGGAAGTATCCAGGAAGTGGCGGCCATGGTGGGGTATGAGGATGCCTACCATTTCAGCAAGCTGTTTAAGAAAAAGTTTGGAATATCTCCTTCTTTGGCACGACGGCAGGGGGGATTGTAGCGTGAAAAAGAATACAAAAGATCATACAAAGTTAAATTTACAGAGAATACTTTTGGTATTCATGGATATTGTACTGTCAAATGGCTGCGTATATTTATCCCTTGTCTTGAGATTTACGGGCCTGTCTTCCCCGGAGAACGAAGTGCTGTATCAAATGTTCCTCAAGAGATATGCGGTGTCAATGATTCCGTATACTCTGATTATGCTGACCATATTTTATTTCTTTAAGCTGTATCACAGTCTATGGAAATACGCAGGCATGTCTGAGGTATATAAAATTGCGGAAGCCTGTTGTGTGACGGAGGTTGCGCATATTTCTTTTTCAGCTATGATGGGGCAGATGCTTCCGAGATCCTGTTATCTTGTGACCTGCGCCTTTCTGATACTCGCCGTGGGCATGAGCCGGTTTATGTACAGAATTCTTCGTTCTTTTTTTGCCGAGTGCGGCAAAAAAGGACAGAGCAATAAAATAATGATTATAGGCGCAGGGGAAGCAGCCAATGTCCTCATCAGGGAAATTCAGGATTCAAAGTACCTGAACCGCTCAAAAGTAATCTGTCTCATCGATGATGATTTGAACAAGGTGGGAAATTATATCAGAGGAATAAAAATAGAAGGCAGTCGTGATAAAATACAGGAATTGGCCGCAAAGTATGAAATAGATGAAATCATATTCGCAATTCCCACCGCCTCAGCTGACACCAGGAGAGAAATTCTGAACATTTGCAAAGAAACCGATTGCTGTCTGAAGACACTTCCGGGGGTGTATCAGATGATAAACGGTGATATATCCATCGGAGATATCAGGAAGGTGGATGCCCTTGACCTGCTTGGAAGAGATACAGTAGAAATTGATAATGATTCCATTATGGATTCTGTCAGGGATAAGACCGTCATGGTGACAGGCGGGGGAGGTTCTATCGGCTCGGAATTATGCAGGCAGATTGTGTGTCATAATCCAAAGTGTCTGATCATTTTTGATATCTATGAAAATAACATATATGATATTCAGCAGGAATTGCAATCAAAATATCCCGGCGCCAATATCGTGTCTTTGATTGGATCTGTCAGAAGCGATTCAAGGTTGGAGTATGTCTTCACAAAGTACAGACCTGAAATAGTATACCATGCAGCGGCTCATAAGCATGTGCCGCTAATGGAAGACAGCCCTAATGAGGCCATTAAGAATAATGTCCTGGGGACATGGAACCTGGCGGAGTTGTCTGACAAGTATCATATTGAAAAATTTGTATTGATTTCCACGGACAAGGCTGTCAACCCCACAAACGTAATGGGGGCAAGCAAACGTATCTGTGAGATGATTATACAAAGTTATAATGAAAAATCTCAAACCAACTTTGTAGCCGTCAGATTTGGAAATGTGCTGGAAAGCAATGGGTCGGTCATTCCTCTGTTTGAGAAGCAGATAAAGGCAGGAGGGCCTGTCACCGTCACTCATCCGGATATTGTCAGGTATTTTATGACCATTCCGGAAGCGGTTTCACTGGTTATGCAGGCAGGGGTGTACGCAAAAGGAGGAGAAATTTTTGTTCTGGATATGGGAGAACCTGTGAAAATAGACAATCTGGCCAGGAACCTTATTCGGCTGTCAGGCTATACATTGGGTGTGGATATGGAGATAAAATACACGGGACTCAGGCCGGGGGAGAAGCTTTATGAAGAATTATTAATGGAAGAAGAGGGGCTTCGGAGCACACAAAACAGGCTTATATTTGTAGGGAAACCCATAGAATTTGACAAGGGGAGTTTCTTTGAGGGTCTGGAACGGTTAAAAGCCTCTTCTTATGCTGAGGATGAGGATATCCGAAGCTTGTTACAGGAGATTGTGCCGTCGTATCATCCAAGCAGTAACGAAACGACCATGCAGTCGACCATGCCATCATGAGTCAACAACCCCGCTGCAAGCAACGGGGCATCAAGCTTGTAGCGCTGCAAGCAGCGGGGGATGTGACCCTTGCGGTATTCGCCAAATGGATGCCGGCACATCCGCTTGGCTCATTGCCCGTGGGAATCAAAGCAATTCAAAATCATCCATCAAAGGTGCAAGAAATTCCATTCCTTTTTACATTGATAAAAGTACAATGAAGGAGGATGCCAAAGCCCGGGGAAATGACCCTGGGGAGAGGAAGGGCGTCCAGGGAGGAATATCAATGACACCATTAAAATGGTTCTGCCGATTCTTGAAAAAGTATCGGGCGCTGATGCTTGTGGGCATTGTCCTGACAACAGCCATTGCTGCTCTGTCCATTGTCAACCCTTACATATCGGGTATTATTGTGGACGATGTGGTGCAGAAAGGAAATTATGACCTGCTTCCAAGGCTGATTCTATGCCTGGTATCGGTGACGCTTTTGACCAGTATCCTGCGTTTCTTGTATCAGGTGGTATTTGAAACGGCGTCCCAGGGGGTGCTGTTTGACATGCGTGGAAAGGTTTACCGCAAACTTCTGGAAGAAGATTTCGCTTTCTATAATAAGAAGCGGACGGGGGATTTAATGAGTCGTCAGACAGGAGATATGGATGCCATCAGGCATTTTGTGGCCTATGTGATCTATGCGGTATACCAGAATATTTTGCTGTTTGTTTTTGCGCTTCTGATGATTTTCACCGTGAATACGAAACTTGCCCTCTGTATGCTGGTGGTTCTGCCTTTTACCGCCCTTGCCACCTACAGGCAGTCTAAGGAAGTAAGGCCCGCTTTCCAGCGCAACCGCAACTGCTTTTCATCGCTCAATGCCTTTGTGCAGGAGAATGTGAGCGGAAACAGAGTGGTGAAGGCTTTTGCCAAAGAGGATTATGAAAAAGAAAAGTTTCAGGTGGAGAATGATAAGTTTAAGGATGCCCAGATTAAGGCATCCAGGGTTTGGATGAAGTATGTGCCGATTTTTGAGGTACTTTCTTATGCCCTGACAGTGGTATTGATGCTCTACGGCGGGTATATGGTGATGCAGGGGGAGATTACCATGGGAGACCTGGTAAAGGTCAACGGGTACCTGTGGATGTTAAATACTCCGCTGCGCATGGCGGGATGGTGGGTAAATGATATTCAGAATTTTGCCACCTCCGTGGAGAAGATATATGCCACGTACAGTGAAGAACCCCGTATCAAAACTCCTCTGCCCGCAAACCGGACGGAGGATGGCCCGGAAGGTGTACACATGAGGCTGAGAGGGGACGTGGAATTTAAAAATGTCTCCTATCGGGCGGACGATGAGGACATCGTGATGGATGTGAACTTTAAAGTGAAAGCCGGCCAGAGGGTGGGAATTATCGGTTCTACCGGGGCGGGAAAATCCACACTGATGAACCTGCTTTGCCGATTCTATGATGCCACATCCGGACAGGTGCTGGTGGATGGACGGGATGTGAGGGAGATGGACTTGTATCGTCTGCGGGACAATATTGGTATGGCTATGCAGGATGTGTTCCTTTTTTCCGACACCATAGAGGGAAATATCGCTTACGGAAGACCGGATTGCAGTTTTGAACAGGTGAAGCATGCGGCAATTATGGCGGACGCAAACCATTTTATCAGTGCGTTGCCGGAAGGATATGACACCATAGTGGGAGAACGGGGGGTTGGATTATCCGGTGGTCAGAAACAGAGAATTTCTCTGGCCAGAGCTTTGTTAAAAGACCCTTCCATTTTGATTTTGGATGATACTACTTCTGCGGTAGATATGGAGACAGAGAGCTATATTCAGCAGCAGCTGAAGAACATTCAGGACAGCTGTACGGTATTTATCATTGCCTATCGAATTTCTTCCATCAAAGACGCGGATTTGATTCTGGTGATGGATGAAGGCCGCATTATTGAACATGGGACCCATGAGGAACTGGTGGCAAAGAAGGGCTATTATGCTAAGGCGTTTCGCAATCAGTATGGGGAGATTCCTTACGATTTGCTGGAAGAACAGAAAAACGCGCGCATACAGTCGGGGAAGGAACAGAGAACTGTCATGTCAGCCATAAAAAAACAAAAGGGCAGGGCACAATTGCAGGCTTGTGTACAGAAAGGGGGGAATTGACATGGCACGCAACAGATATGATATGGATGAGGTTCTGGAGGACAGCTTTGATGTGGGGCAATTGAAGCGCCTGGCAGGCTATGTCTCCCCTTATAAGGGCAAAATGGCAAGAGTGATTTTGCTTATGCTCAGCGCTTCCGCCCTGACAATGATGGTTCCCATCTTTTTCCAGCGGATTATGGATGTCTATATTCCCGGAAAAGATGTCAGGGGACTGGTGACGGTGAGTCTTATGACCCTGGCAGTGGCATGTTACTCCGCAGTGGCAATGCGGTTTAAGATTAAGACCATGAGCGTGATTGGCCAAAGCATCATACATGCCATACGGACGGATATATTCAATCATCTTCAGGAACTGCCCTTTTCCTATTATGATGACAGACCCCACGGCAAGATTCAGGTGCGGGTTGTAAATTATGTGAACAGTCTCAGTGATTTGTTAAGCAACGGCATTGTAAATACGGTTACGGATTTGTGCAATCTGTTTTTTATCATCTTATTTATGCTTATCTGTGATGTGCGGCTGACGCTGGTTTGCCTGTGCGGATTGCCTGTTCTTGCGCTGGTGGTGGTATTTATCAAAAGGAAACAGCGGCGGGCGTGGCAGATACAGTCCAATAAACAGAGCAATCTGAATGCTTATATTGCGGAAAGCATTAACGGTATACGTGTGACACAATCTTTTGTCCGTGAAAGGGAAAACAACAATATTTTCAATCGGCTCAGCGGCAATTATCGTAAAGCCTGGATGCGGGCGGTGATGTTCAATTTTACCATGGGTCCCAGTGTGGATATTATATCCGCAATTACCACTTCCTGCGTTTATGTCCTGGGCATTCGCTGGATATTGGCGCCGGACGCCACATTGACGGTGGGTGTTCTGATAGCGTTTACGGCCTATATCGGACGCTTCTGGGCGCCTATTAACACACTGGCAGGATTTTACAATTCCCTGTTGACCGCAATCTCTTATCTGGAGAGGATTTTCGAGACAATTGATGAACCGGTGTTGGTGAAAGACGCGGAAAACGCTGCTGTTATGCCGGCCATTCATGGAGATGTGGAATTCAGGGATGTGAGTTTCAGCTATGAAGAGGGGCATCGGATTTTGGATGGCATTCATTTCAAGGCCAGGGAAGGTGAGACATATGCTTTTGTAGGCCCTACCGGAGCGGGCAAGTCCACTATTGTGAATCTCATCAGCCGTTTTTATAATGTGGATTCCGGACAGGTACTTATAGACGGTATCGACATTTCCGATGTGACCATTCGTTCCCTGCGAACTCAAATGGGAGTGATGATGCAGGACAGTTTTATCTTTTCCGGCACGATTATGGATAATATAAGGTATGGGAACAGGGAGGCAACCGACGAACAGGTCATTGCGGCGGCCAAAACAGTGTGTGCGCATAATTTTATCTGCCAGCTGGAAAACGGTTATTATACGGAGGTAAATGAAAGAGGAAGCAGGCTTTCCGCCGGACAACGCCAACTGATTTCTTTTGCCAGGGCGCTTCTGGCAGATCCCAGGATACTTATTCTGGACGAAGCCACTTCCAGCATTGACACGGAGACGGAACTTTTGCTGCAAAAGGGGCTGAACGAGCTTTTGAAGAACCGAACATCATTTATTATAGCCCATCGCCTTTCCACTATTAAAAACGCGGACTGCATTATGTATGTGGATAAAGGAGGTATCTTGGAAAGAGGCACCCATGAAGAACTCTTAAGTCAAAAAGGCGCCTACTACGAACTATACATGTCACAATATGATTTCCTGGCGTGAGCCATGCAAATAAAAGCGCAGGCAGAAGCTATGAGAGCCAGCTCTCAAAGAATTCTGCCTGTGCTTTCATTTTATACCCCCAGGCTCCTGGACACTGTTGGGCCAGAGCAGCTGTCTTTTAGACCTGATAGTGGCAAGGCCTTGTGAAAGGGCCGCCGTCCCCTTCGCCCCAACCCCTTTCTGCCCTGGCAGCAAGTCACCAGGCACCATCAGGTCTAAACAGTAACTTGTATTATGGAAAGTTGAAGCACAAATCTCTTGATGAGTTACCCTAAAGTATGATATAGTAGTATCATGTGTCCTGTGTCAGTAAAATTACGTTATAGAGACAAGAAATATGTGGTAAAAAACAAGGGTGCATTATGAAAAAGACAAAGAGACAAAGTAAAGTGATTTTTGCGGTGGTTCTTGTAGCGGTGTTTCTGGCTCTGGGTATTTCATATTACATAAATGATATACAGAAGGCCCTTTGGAACCAGGCGGTTTCTGGAATTTTGGAGGTGACTTCCCAGGGAAGCCATGCGTTTGAAGTCTATATTGAAAAGGATATGCAGATACTTGCCAGAGTGGAACGGTATCTGGCGCAAGAAAAGTCCACAGATGAAGATGCCATTTTAAATGTGGTGGATACTTTCGGGGAACCTGAACTCGGTCTTACCGTGGTCATTCCAAAACAGGGTCTTATGTATGGCGTGGGAACAAATGGCATCAGGAAGTTGGAGAAGGAAGAACTGGCATTGTATGACACCTTTGAGGGCAAGGGGGTCAGGGAGCCTTACCAGGATGAATATACAGGACAAAACATGGTGGGCGGATATGACTGTTTTACTTTTAGCGATGGTGTAAAAGGGATTGTGCAGGTAAAACGGGAACTGGCTGTGGTGGCGGATGAATTTATGCTTTCCTTTTACGACAACATGGGATTTTCCTATATTGCCAACAAAGAGGGTGATATCTTGCTGCGTCCCTCCCATAAGAACAGCAATAATCAATTCTCCAATATTCTGGAAGTGATTGCGTTTTCGGGAAACAGCTCTGAACAGGTGGAAAGCTTCATGGAAAGCTTTTCTCAGGAGAAGGAAGATGCCATGCGTCTTCTGTTTCAGGGAGAAGAAAATATATTCGCTTTTACGCCGGTCAGAGGGACAAATGGATGGCATTTGATTACCATAGTCCCGGATGCCCTGATTATGGAACACTCTGATGAGATATTAAAGAGTTCACAAATGTTTGCCATTCTTTTAGGGCTGATTTTTGTCATAGGAGGAGCTATTATTTATCTTGGGCGGCGGACGCACAAGAGGATAGTGCAGAAGGAGGGCGATGTACTCTACCGGGAGCGGCTGTTCAGCATTCTGGCCAATAATACAAATGATGTGTTTTTTATGTTTACCACTTCAGATTACGCAGTAGAATATGTCAGCCCCAATGTGGAACGTGTATTGGGGGTTTCCCAGGAAGAGATTAAAGAGGATATCAGGGTATTGAAGCAGTCCATTGCGGATGACGGAAAAAGGGTAAATTATGAAGCCATAAAGTCTCTGGCTGTGGATGACTATATTATACACGAAGGGGAGAGAGTACATAAAAAAACAGGCCAAATGAGATGGTTTTTGGAGACAATATATAAGACATCTCTAAATGGTATGGAGCGTTATGTTGCCGTTTTGTCAGATCGCACCCATGAGCGCAGAAGCGGTCAGGCATTAAAGGAAGCTCTGGAGGCGGCAAAGACGGCAAATGAGTCAAAGAGTGTATTTTTAAGCAGTATGAGCCATGATATACGCACCCCCATGAATGCTATCATTGGTCTGTCCACTTTGCTGCAAAGAGATGCTGAGAATCCGGAGAAGGTGAGGGAATACACACGCAAGATTACCTCTTCCAGTCAGCATTTGCTGGGACTGATTAACGATGTACTGGATATGAGCAAGATAGAAAGCGGCAAAGCGACCCTGAATATTGGGGAGGTGAGCCTGGCCCGGATCGTGGATGAACTGGGGACAATGATGCAGCCCCAGGCAAAGGCTAAGGGACAGGAATTTAAGATAAATGTCTATGATGTCTGTAATGAGGAAGTTCTGGGGGATGAACTCAGGATTAACCAGATATTGATTAATATATTGTCAAATGCCGTTAAATATACTCCGGAGGGCGGCAGTGTGGAAATGACGGTCAGGCAGCTGCCCCAACATACGAAAAACTATGCCCGTTTTCTGTTTGTCATTCAGGATAACGGTATAGGTATGTCCAGGGAGTATCTTGAAAATATCTTTCAGCCTTTTACCCGGGAGGATAATCTGAAAACTCTGGGGATTCAGGGGACCGGTCTGGGAATGGCCATTACGAAGACTTTGGTGGACTTGATGGGAGGAACGCTGGAAGTGGAAAGTGAGCCTGACAAAGGCAGTACTTTTTCGTTGGGGCTGCAACTGCGGATTAAAGAGGAGGAGGTAGATTCGCTGTTCTGGCAGGAACATCATATCATCAATCTGCTGGTGGCAGATGATGACGAGGAAATCTGTCTGGGAATCAAGAACGCAATGGCAGACACCGGAGTCAATGTCAGCTATGCCCTGGGAGGGAAGGAAGCACTCCGAATGGTGGAAAGCGCCGGAGAGAAGGGCGGGGGATATGATCTTGTTCTGTTAAACTGGCAGTTGTCGGACATTGGTTGGAATGAGGCAGTTCATAGCATACGCGGCATACATTTGCCTCAACAACCCACCATCATACTTACGGCCTATGATACCGATAAAATTGAGGAAGAAGGAAATGACGGGGCCGATGGATTTTTGCAGAAGCCATTTTTTAAGAGTAATCTGAAAATGGTTGTCAAAAAGTTAAAAGCCAAAGAAGTGATGGAACATGAGGCGAAGACTCAGGATGCGGTTTTGGCAGGGAAACATTTCCTTGCGGCAGAAGACATTGAGCTGAATGCGGAAATATTGATGGAGCTGCTGAAAATGGCAGGAGCGGATTGCGAGTGGGCAGGCAATGGGCAGGAAGCGCTTGAGAAATTTGAGCAATCTGTTCCCGGCCAGTATGATATGATATTAATGGATGTGCAGATGCCGGTAATGGACGGTTATGAGGCCACCAGGGCAATCCGAAAATGCGGACACCCTCAGGCTTTGACAGTACCCATTATCGCAATGACGGCCAACGCGTTTTCCGAGGATGTAAAAGACGCCCTGGATGCGGGGATGAATGCCCATGTGGCAAAGCCTGTGGATATGGATAGGTTAAAGTCAGTTATCATGGAAATTCTGTCATGATAAACGTAAAGAAATCTAAAAAATATCTAAAATTTATAAGGCTAATTATTAATTTTCTGGATAACTCTTGAAATAGCATACGGGGAATCGTATATTAGTCATGTACATTTATTTTCTATGCTTGAGAAAGTGTCAAGTGGTATATGAAAAACAGCAACGGACCGGATATGGCCCGGGAGGATTTACAGCCATTTTTGTGGATGGAAGTTCTCCCAGCTTAAGGGGCCTGTGAGGGGAGTTGCGGAACTGGAATGTGGAGGAAAAGAGGATGACAAAAGCAGAAATTTTGAAAAAGGAAATATTAAGGCAATACCGCAGTGTGCGCCAGTTTGCGATGGAGATGAACATTCCCTACAGTACATTGGTCACAGCGTTGGAACGTGGGATAGAAGGGATGGCTTATGGCACAGTGATTAGGATGTGTGACAAGTTGAGCTTAAATCCGGTGGATTTTTCTTCTTTGGAGAGAGATGCTTCACTGGGGGCGCAGCTGCTTGAGAATCGTGTCATGCAATATTATGTGAAGCTGAACCAGACAGGCCGGGATAAGATATTGGAATTGATGGATGACTTTGTTCAGATTGATAAATATAAGGCAAAGGGAAGAAGAAATAAGAAAGAAAACGAATCATAAGCATAACACAAAAGGCTTCCGAAGAGGAAGCCTTTTGTGTTATATTGTTCTGCCCTGGGATGGACAGGGCTGTTCATCTTAACAATATCCGTTGAACATCATGCCGCTGTACGCGCTGGTAACATAAGGGCTGATAAAATTATGTCCCGGATTTTTGTAGGCTACCACCACACGCTCCACATATTCCATAGGATTGAGGGAAACCTGATTGCTCTTACGCAGAAGCATATTGGAGAAGTTCTTCAGGTAGCCGAAAGTCTCATTGATGTCTTTGGCTTCATGGGCCGTTTGATGAAGGACATCCTGATCAATGGCAAGAGTTCCGTCCTGTTCCAGGTTTAATCCTATGGAACCCATGGAAACTCCATACACGGACGCAATCCCCATCATTTCCCGCACAAGCTGCTTGCTCTTGGACTGGGTTTCCAGGTAGGAGGAAGCGGCCTTGACAAAATCGTTATATCCACCCACCAGATGAAAGACATTGTCGGTGAGGGACTCAATATCTGTCTTCAGGCCTATCCGCACAGGTTTGTCCTCGGCACTGATTCCTTTAAGCTGTATATCAAACTGTTTGTCAAAGGTAAAATGATTGGATACGGAAGAATGAGCCTCGCCGTTTATGAAGAATAACGCATTGGAGGGCGCATGGCTTGTATAGTCTAAGCCAAAATACTCTACCGTTCCGGAAGTTTTGCTGGTATGGCTGTCAGTGACGGTGAAGATATGATCTCTTCCGCCGGGAAGCCCGCTGTTCTCAGAAACCAGCCGCAGTGAAGTCCTGCCATCCGATTCCGCAAGGGAGGCACGGATGCCGATATTGGAATTATTAATCAGCCGCGCCAGACGTTCCTGAATCTCACGATTGGTTTCGTCTTCGTTTACGGCAAATTGAAATTCGTAGTTCATATCATTGATACCAATGTCGAAGGAATAGGTATCCGGCGCAAGACCAGTCCTGCCATCAGGAAGGAATAGGCCCAGGTTCTCCTGGGGGGATGCCAGCGCCTGCACTTCCAATTCAAAGTCGGGAATGTCCGACCCCTGTTTTTCAGGGCCGATATAAGCCGCGCGGGCAACATCCTCGTCCGTGGAGAAGGCGCTCTTTTTGTTGAAAAGACCTTCCTTTTCCAGGCCGCCCAGCTGCGCTATGGTATTGTGCAGTGCCCTGGCATTCTCCTTAATATCTACCGCATACGCCTGAGATTCGTTGCTCGTGGTCGGGAGATACCATGGAGCCTCCTTATTTATTTTTACAATGGAATTATATACACTGCGAAGCTCACTTTTTTTGTGGGTATCGTATTTTGTCAGTGGCTTTGGGGTGTAAGCGGTAAGGTAATTGTTATAGACCGCATTCATAACGGGACCCATAGCCATGCCTCCTTTCTTTGAACAGGAAAATTTATATGGATTTTATATTAATTTTATATATATAAAATCTTTTCCTAATTGCTCTTTGAAGTATAGTATAACATACATAAGCATAAGAAACAAGTATTTGAAAGAAATTTCTTCCAATTATGATTTTTTTATGCTATAATGGGATACTGTCTTCGGAGCGTGAGTTTTGCTGTCAGAAATATGGACTGAAGGGGGTTTTTGCATGAAAATAGAGCGGTGGTGGAAGCAGGCAAGTAAGTTGCCGGCTGTTTTTATATTTATTATGGGCATATGTATCTGGCTGCAACCGGAGGCTTATGTCAAAGAATATGTGGGGGGATTCGCCTATGCGGAATACGGCTTTTTGCAGGCAGGGGAGTATTCTCTGGAGCTTACTTACGCAGGGGTGCCCGCAGGATGTCATGTTATGGTTTCTTCCAGGAAGCAGGTGGATGAGTGGAACAGACAGGGTGTTGTCTTTGCGGAGGAGGAATTTGCGGGGCAGGAGGGGACAATGTCTTTGGTGTTTCATCTGGAAGAGGACACATGGGATGTGGTTGTCTCCCAGGACGGCGGGGCGGAGAACCGTGTCTTTGACAGAATTTTGCTCCAAAGTGTGGGGCTGTCGGACAGGGATAATTATTTCCTTGGGGGATGCCTTATATTGTTGAGTGTTTTTGTGGCCATATTTGGCAGGAGGCTGACCGAAGAGCGGTGCCGCGTACCGCTGATTTTAGCGCTGCTTGGGGTTGTGGTGTCCTTGCCGCTTTTTAATGATTTTCTGAAATGGGGGCATGACATTAACTTTCATCTCGCTCGAATAGAGGGGGTGTATCAGGGGTTGAAATCAGGCGCTTTTCCTGTGAGGGTGAATCCGGTACAGCTGGAGGGATTCGGGTATCTCAGTGCCAGTATGTATCCCCAGTTGTTCTTATATCCGGCGGCGCTTTTGCGGTTTCTGGGAGTCTCCACGGAACTTGGCTATAAACTGCTTCTTTTTGGAGCCAACGAAGCGACGGCTTTCCTGGCGTATTATTCCGTGAAGGGGATTACAAAATCAGAAAAAACAGGTATGATTGGGGCTGTTCTGTATGTCTTTGCGCCATATCGTCTGCTTGACATGTATACCCGCGCCGCAGTGGGGGAAGCGTTGGCAATGGTGTTTCTTCCCCTGGCTGCCTGGGGGCTGTATGAGGTTTTGTGGGGGAATCCACGGAAGTGGTATTTGCTTGCCCTTGGGGTTTCGGGGGTATTTCAGTGTCATCTGCTATCCACGGAAATGTATCTGATATTTATGGTGGGGACGGCATTTTTCTGGCTTTTTTCAGGGCAGAAAAAAGAGGTGTTCTTACGGATTCGGTATTGTCTGCTTTCAGGGGTGATGTTTCTCCTGTGGAATATTGGGCTTTGGCTGCCGATACTTTTTTTCAGCGGGGAAGGAATGCAGGCATATGCCATACGAAACGATCTGTCACGCTCGGCGGCATATTTTTCACAAATGTTTTCTCTGTTTATGGAGCCGGTGGGGCCGAACAGACCTCTTGGGGGGACACAGGGAGAGATGCCTCTTTCGGTGGGAGCGCTTCTGCCTTTGAGCAGCCTGTTGCTGCTGGCGGTTTTGGCGCGGAAGGAACAGAGTGAATATACTTCGGCGGAGAAGACAGGAAAGTATTGTCTGTTTCTGGGGAGTTTATCGCTGCTGTTATCCTCTTCGCTGGTTCCCTGGCGGGCTTTGCAGAGTATAGACTGGCTGAACCGGCTGATTGCTCCTATTGAGTTTGTCTGGCGTTTTCTTGGACCGGCCAGTTTTCTGCTGTGTGTGGCAGGAGCTGTTGGAATCATGTCTTTTCGGGAGCATTTCGGGCGCTCAGGATGGGTGCTTCCTGTGGCGGGAGTGATTCTGCTCTGCGGCACGGCGTATTATTTTGACATGTTATCATGGGATGCGGAGGATATGGGGGACAAAATGCTGGTTGCGGGGGCGGATGAGAGAGATGCGTCCTATCTGTACGAAGAGTCCGACATCAATGATTTTTCCAGGGATAACGCCGTGATTCAATGCAGCAACGGAAGTGAGATAGGATACTCCCAATATCGGAAAGAGGGGACTTCTCTTACGGTAAGGGTGAGTCCAAAGGGAGTGGAAGAGGGCGCGAGACTGATATTTCCTCTGTATGGATATACGGGATACCAGGTATTGGTAAATGGAGAGCCGGTGGAATGGGAGAGGATGAATTCCAGGGTGGCCTGTGTACTGCCGGCGGAGGAATCGCTGATAGAAGTTCGGTATAAGGGTCCCAAAGTGTTCATGGCGGGGGATGCGATTGCCTGGGGTTCCATTTTGGGATGCATAGCTTATGGGGTGGTGAAAAAAGCACATAAAATAAACAAAAGCTATTGACGGATGTGGTGGTGTATGGTATAGTTAGCTGACGAGATAAGCTTTTAGGTCTTTTTTTTGTGCTTAAAATATTTGTCGTATGAATATGGGCGAAGAGAACATAGGGAGGTAGCGCAATGCGTACAAAAATCACATTGGCTTGTACGGAGTGCAAGCAGCGTAACTACAATACTACCAAGGATAAGAAAGCACATCCTGATAGAATGGAAACAAAGAAATATTGCAGATTCTGCAGGACACACACGCTGCATAAGGAAACCAAATAATAGGCTGGTAAATCTGGTTGTCACTGTTGTGGAAAGGTATGGTCAATATGGGAGAGTCCGCGGAAAAGAAGGCGTCCCTGGGGTTTTTTAAAGGGGTGAAGTCCGAATTTAAAAAGATTATATGGCCGGACAGGCAGTCTACCTTAAAACAGTCTGTTGCGGTGGTTGCAATCTCGATTGTGGTAGGGGTTATCATTGCGATTCTGGATTACGTTGTGAAATACGGCGTGAATTTCATTACATCAATTTAGGGTGAGGGTGGTTGAATGGCAGAGGCAAAGTGGTATGTAGTCCATACCTATTCTGGCTATGAAAATAAAGTCAAAGCCAATATTGAGAAGACAATTGAGAATAACAAGCACCTGGCGGAGCAAATCCTTGAAGTGAGAGTTCCCTTGCAGGATGTGGTGGAAATGAAGAACGGCGCGAAAAAAACCGTGCAGAAGAAGATGTTTCCGGGGTACGTGCTTCTCAATATGGAGATGAACGACGATACCTGGTATGTCGTCCGCAATACCCGGGGCGTGACAGGTTTTGTAGGTCCGGGAAGCAAGCCGGTTCCCCTGACGGAAGCCGAGATGAAACCTCTGGGAATTAAGAGTGAGAATATCTCGATTGATTTTGTGGAAGGGGACAGCATTGCGGTGGTGGCAGGTATCTGGAAAGATACGGTGGGAATTGTTCAGAAGCTGGATTACAGCAAGCAGACGGCTACCATTAATGTGGAATTGTTCGGCAGGGAGACCCCTGTTGAAATCAGTTTCGCTGAGGTAAGAAAATTATAGAGCGGGAAGAGATTCCCGGTAAGAGTTGGTATACCCCGCCGAAAGGCGGTTGGAGATACACGTCCGGCAGGTGCCGGGCGGTAAAGTGGGAGCAGGAAAGTGCGGAAAGGGTCCGGTGAGACGGACAAAGAGGCAGTCCTGCGCCAAGTCACCGTGGAAGTCAAATGCTTGTGACAGACAGATGGAATAAGATGGTTTGGCAAAAGCGGTCTACCACATTATAGGAGGTGCCAAAATGGCAAAAAAAGTAACAGGTTATATTAAATTACAGATCCCGGCCGGCAAGGCTACACCGGCTCCGCCTGTTGGACCGGCGCTTGGACAGCATGGTGTGAACATTGTGGAGTTCACAAAACAGTTCAACGCAAGGACGGCAGACAAGGGTGATATGATCATCCCTGTGGTGATTACTGTATATGCAGACAGAAGCTTCAGTTTCATTACGAAGACTCCCCCTGCGGCAGTGCTGCTGAAGAAGGCATGCAATCTGAAGTCTGGTTCCGCTGCGCCTAACAAGACGAAAGTGGCTACCATTTCCAAGGCAAAGCTTCAGGAAATCGCTGAACTGAAAATGCCTGATTTGAATGCGGCAAGCCTGGAAGCGGCTATGAGCATGATCGCAGGAACAGCCCGCAGCATGGGCATTACGGTGGAAGGTTAGGAAGGTAGAATCGGAAGAAAGATTACTTTCCGCGAATGAATGGAGGTAGGAGAATGAGACATGGTAAGAAATATACCGAAGCGGCAAAGCTTGTAGACCGGATGGTAGCTTATGAGCCCGGCGACGCAATTGCTTTGGTCAAGAAGACAGCTATCGCAAAATTTGACGAGACTGTCGAGGTGCATATCAGAACAGGTTGTGATGGACGTCATGCGGAACAGCAGATTCGTGGCGCAGTGGTATTGCCCAACGGTACAGGTAAAACGGTGAAAGTGCTGGTATTCGCAAAGGGCGATAAGTTAAATGAGGCAGAGGCGGCAGGAGCTGATTATGTGGGCGGCGAGGAGCTGATTCCTAAGATTCAGAATGAAGGCTGGCTGGATTTCGATGTGGTGGTTGCTACACCTGATATGATGGGCGTGGTAGGCCGTCTGGGTAAAACCTTGGGTCCCAAGGGATTGATGCCCAATCCAAAAGCAGGCACCGTAACCATGGATGTCACAAAGGCCATCAATGACATCAAAGCTGGTAAGATTGAGTACAGATTGGATAAAACCAATATTATTCATGTACCGGTGGGAAAGGTATCCTTTACAGAGGAAGCGCTTCTTGAGAACTTTAATACATTGATGGAAGCGATCGTCAAGGCAAAACCGTCTGTATTGAAAGGACAATTTCTGCGCAGCATTACGCTGGCAAGCAGTATGGGCCCTGGTGTAAAAGTGAGTACCGTAAAATATTAAAATCAGGAGCTTGACTTTTGCGGATACTTTTAGTATAATTTGATAAGTTCTGAACAGGCCGAAGACAGTAGGTGCCAAGGGCGTAAATCCTACCGAGGAGAAAATGTTGCGTAAGCAAACGTTTGCTGATGATTCCCCTCTGAGTCTTTGCTCAGAGGGTTTTGTATGTCGTCTCTTTGGCTGAGATTTCCCGTTTTTAAATATCGGGTAAAATAGCATATAGTTCCCAAACGGAAATGCTTTTTGGGCGTTGAAGAGAAGGGACTGGAATAGTCCCGCAACGGAAACGCCCCCGGAAGATTTACAGTCGACGGAGTCGAATGGAAAGCTTCCCATGAAGAAGGGGCGTTGAAGAGAAGGGACTGGAATAGTCCCGCAACGGAAACGCCCCCGGAAGA
>CAJUGT010000032.1:22768-33432 GCA_910586435.1 uncultured Acetatifactor sp.
TTACAGTCGACGGAGTCGAATGGAAAGCTTCCCATGAAGAAGGGGCGTTGAAGAGTAGGGACTGGAATAGGAGGAAAGGAAATGGCAAAGGTTGAGGTAAAAAAACCTATTGTGGATGAGATTTCTGCCAGCATCAAAGATGCCCAGTCTGTAGTCCTGGTGGATTACCGTGGGTTGACAGTTGAGCAGGACACACAGCTTCGTAAGAATCTGCGTGAGGCAGGAATTATCTATAAGGTGTATAAAAATACCTTTATGAATTTCGCGTTCAAGGGAACGCAGTTTGAAGGCCTGACACCATACCTGGAAGGCCCCAGTGCGGTAGCAATCTCTGCGGATGATGCCACTGCGCCGGCGAGAGTGCTTTCCGAGTTCGCTAAGACGGCTGACAAGCTTGAAATCAAGGCGGGTGTGGTAGAGGGAAATGTTTATGACGCAAAGGGAATGGCGACAATTGCGAGCATTCCGTCCAGGGATGTGCTGCTTTCCAAGCTGCTTGGAAGCTTGCAGAGTCCTGTGACCAATTTCGCCCGTGTCATGAATCAGCTGGCAGAAAAAGGCGGCGCGGCAGCATGCGCAAACGTAGAGGCTGCTCCTGCGGAATAGAGAAAGCGGCTTAAAGCAAAGTATTAAGAAGACACAATACATTACAATGATTGAAGTATAATGGAGGATAGGAAAATGGCTAAATTATCAACCCAGGAACTGCTTGATGCCATCAAAGAGATGACAGTATTGGAGTTAAATGATTTTGTAAAGGCATGTGAAGAAGAGTTTGGTGTATCCGCTGCGGCAGGCATGGTGGTAGCTACGGCAGGCCCGGCAGCAGAACAGGCTGAAGAGAAGACTGAATTCGATGTGGAACTGACCGAGGTGGGCAGCGAGAAGGTTAAGGTAATCAAGGTTGTCCGTGAAGTGACCGGACTTGGTTTGAAAGAAGCAAAGGATACCGTGGAAGGCGCTCCGAAGGTAATCAAGGAAGGCGCGTCCAAGGAGGATGCGGAAGAAATCAAGAAGAAACTTGAGGAAGTTGGCGCTAAGGTTACATTGAAGTAAGGATGAAATCCAGTGGACAGGAGACTGTCGGTTGGAAATGGGAAGGGCTGTTTTACACAAAACAGCCTTTTCTTGTTGTTACTAAAAAATCTGCTTGACCCTTTTTCAAATTTGTGTTATTATGGAAAGTGCATTATTGTGCGAAGTTATACTTGTTTTACAGAAGTGACAGGGCGCTTTGGAGGAACACAGTTTGATTTTTGGGTGATATGTTATATGGGTAATTCCTGTCGGCATTTGTATGAGCGGGTATAAATTTAAAAGAACGGGGTGAAATGTCAATGGAGAAAAACAGAATACGTCCAACTGCCGGTACAAAAGTTATGCGTATGAGTTACGCACGACAAAAAGAGGTTTTGGAGATGCCTAACCTGATTGAAGTCCAGAAGGATTCCTATCAGTGGTTCCTTGACGAGGGATTGAAAGAAGTCTTTGATGATATCTCTCCCATCGCTGATTACAGTGGATCTCTGAGCCTTGAGTTTGTGGATTTTGAGCTGTGTAAGGACGATGTGAAATATTCTATTGAGGAATGCAAAGAGAGAGATGCTACTTATGCAGCGCCTTTGACGGTAACAGTCCGCCTTTATAATAAAGAAAAGGAAGAAATCAGCGAACATAAAATTTTTATGGGCGATCTTCCCATGATGACGGAGACAGGCACCTTTGTTATCAATGGCGCAGAACGAGTTATCGTCAGTCAGCTAGTTCGTTCCCCCGGAATTTATTATGCAATCGGACATGATAAGATTGGAAAAAGATTGTATTCCTGTACAGTCATTCCCAACCGTGGCGCATGGCTGGAATACGAAACGGATTCCAACGACGTCTTTTATGTTCGTGTTGATAGAACCCGTAAAGTGCCTGTGACGGTGCTGATTCGCGCATTGGGTATCGGTACCAATGAGGAAATCAGGGAATTGTTTGGAGACGAACCCAAAATCGAAGCGAGCTTTACGAAGGACACTGCTGAGAATTATCAGGAGGGTCTGTTAGAGCTATATAAAAAGATACGTCCGGGGGAGCCTTTGAGTGTTGAAAGCGCTGAAAGTCTTATCAATGCCATGTTTTTTGACCCTCGCAGATATGATCTGGCAAAAGTGGGAAGGTATAAGTTTAACAAGAAACTGGCCCTGAGAAACAGAATCAGGCACCAAATTCTGGCGGCGGATGTGGTGGACCCTTCCACAGGGGAAGTAGTGGCTTCCCAGGGAGATAAAGTTACGGCAGAATTGGCTGACACGATTCAGAATGCGGCCATTCCCTTTGTATATATACAGACGGAAGAGAAGAATGTAAAAGTCCTCTCCAATATGATGGTGGATCTCACAAGTTATGTGGACTGCAATCCCAAGGACTTTGGAATCAAAGAGAAGGTATATTATCCTTTGCTGGCAAAGATTTTGGAAGAGTTCTCGGAAGATCCGGAGAAGCTGGCGGAGGCCATTAAGAAAAATGTTCATGAGCTGGTGCCAAAGCATATTACCAAGGAAGATATTATAGCTTCCATCAATTATAATATGCATTTGGAATATGGTCTTGGAAATGATGATGATATTGACCATTTGGGCAACAGGCGAATTCGTGCCGTGGGTGAGCTGCTTCAGAATCAGTACCGCATCGGACTGTCCCGAATGGAGAGAGTGGTACGTGAACGTATGACCACCCATGATACAGATGAGATTTCTCCTCAGTCACTGATTAATATTAAACCAGTCACTGCGGCAGTGAAAGAATTTTTCGGTTCCTCTCAGCTGTCACAGTTTATGGATCAAAACAATCCTTTGGGAGAGCTTACCCATAAGAGGCGTCTGTCTGCGCTGGGACCGGGCGGTCTGTCCAGAGATCGCGCGGGATTTGAAGTCAGGGACGTACATTATTCCCATTATGGAAGAATGTGTCCTATAGAGACTCCGGAAGGACCCAATATCGGTTTGATTAACTCCCTTGCCAGCTATGCAAGGATTAATGAATATGGATTTGTGGAAGCGCCATACAGAAAGATTGACAAATCGGATCCCAAGAATCCGGTGGTCACGGATGAAGTGGTATATATGACTGCGGATGAAGAGGATAATTTTCATGTGGCGCAGGCAAGTGAGGCTTTGGATGAGGAAGGACATTTTGTGCGTACCACCGTCTCCGGGCGTTACAAGGAAGAGACATCAGAATATCCCCGTGCCATGTTCGACTATATGGATGTATCCCCTCGAATGGTATTCTCGGTGGCAACGGCTTTGATTCCTTTCCTGCAAAACGATGACGCAAACCGTGCGCTGATGGGATCTAACATGCAGCGTCAGGCGGTTCCTTTGCTTACGACGGAAGCGCCGGTGGTGGGGACGGGAATGGAAGTGAAGGCTGCCGTTGACTCAGGCGTCTGTGTGGTGGTAAAGAAGCCGGGTACTGTGGAATATGTGTCCGCAAGCACCATTCGCATGGCATATGATGACGGAGAAAAAGAAGAATTCCACCTGACCAAATTTTCTCGAAGCAATCAGTCAAACTGTTATAATCAAAAACCCATTGTCTTTAAAGGGGACCATGTGGAAGCAGGAGAGGTCATTGCGGACGGACCATCCACTGCCATGGGCGAGCTTGCCCTGGGTAAGAATCCTCTCATTGGCTTTATGACATGGGAAGGGTATAACTATGAGGACGCGGTTCTCTTAAGTGAAAGACTTGTGCAGGATGATGTATATACTTCCGTGCATATTGAGGAATATGAGGCGGAAGCCAGAGATACCAAATTGGGGCCTGAAGAGATCACTCGTGATGTTCCCGGTGTCGGTGATGACGCGCTGAAAGATTTGGATGACAGAGGTATCATACGTATTGGCGCAGAGGTGCGTGCGGGAGACATTCTTGTGGGCAAGGTGACGCCAAAGGGAGAAACGGAGCTGACTGCCGAAGAGAGGCTGCTGCGGGCTATTTTTGGTGAAAAAGCAAGGGAGGTACGTGATACTTCCTTGAAAGTACCCCATGGGGAATACGGAATTGTAGTTGACGCAAAAGTGTTCACCAGACAGAACAGTGACGAACTTTCACCCGGCGTCAATCAGGCAGTGCGCATATATATAGCGCAGAAAAGGAAAATCTCCGTAGGTGACAAAATGGCCGGCCGTCACGGCAACAAGGGTGTGGTTTCCCGTGTGCTTCCGGTGGAAGATATGCCGTACTTGCCCAATGGCCGTCCTCTGGATATTGTGTTGAATCCTTTGGGTGTGCCCTCACGTATGAACATCGGTCAGGTGTTGGAGATTCATCTGTCTCTGGCGGCAAGAGCGCTTGGTTTCAATGTGGCAACCCCTGTATTTGACGGCGCAAATGAAAATGATATTATGGATACTCTGGATTTGGCAAACGATTATGTGAACCTGGAATGGGAAGAATTTGAGGCAAAGCATAAAGAAGAGCTGCTTCCGGAGGTTATGAAATATTTATATGAAAACAGGGATCACAGGGAAGTGTGGAAAGGCGTTCCGATTTCCCGTGACGGAAAGGTGAGACTGCGGGATGGCAGAACAGGGGAGTATTTTGACAGCCCTGTCACCATTGGGCATATGCATTATCTTAAGCTGCACCATCTGGTAGACGATAAGATTCATGCCCGCTCCACGGGACCATATTCCCTGGTAACACAGCAGCCACTGGGCGGCAAGGCGCAATTTGGCGGACAGAGGTTTGGTGAGATGGAGGTATGGGCTCTGGAAGCCTATGGAGCGTCTTATACCTTGCAGGAGATTCTGACTGTAAAGTCCGACGATGTGGTTGGCCGTGTCAAAACCTATGAAGCAATTATTAAGGGGGACAATATCCCTGAGCCTGGCATTCCGGAGTCTTTCAAGGTATTGTTGAAGGAATTGCAGGCGCTTGGGCTTGATGTACGGGTACTTCGTGAGGATCAGACCGAAGTTGAGATTGTGGAGTCCATTGATTACGGTGATATGGATTATCGTTATGAGATGGGGGATGACCGCAAGTATGACGATTATGATCAGGGTGCTCTGGGTGAGATGGGATACCAGTCCCAGGAATTTGACGACGAGAGCGGCGATCTGATCAGTTCTGACGAAGAAGATGATGATTTCGATGATGTTGTATATGATGAAGAGGATGCGGAGTCGGAAGTAGAAGCGGTAGGATTCGACGGTGACGAGGAATTCTAGCAGAAAAGTAGAAGGGAGTTCCCAATATGGCAGAAACAAAAAATGAAGCGACAAGTTATCAGCCTATGACATTTGACGCCATTAAAATTGGCCTGGCTTCGCCTGATAAGATTCGCGAGTGGTCTCATGGGGAAGTGATGAAACCTGAAACCATCAACTATAGGACATTGAAGCCTGAACGGGACGGATTGTTCTGCGAGAAAATTTTTGGCCCCAGCAAGGACTGGGAGTGCCATTGCGGAAAATATAAGAAGATACGGTATAAGGGTGTTGTCTGTGACAGATGTGGTGTGGAGGTCACGAAATCCAGTGTCCGCAGGGAGCGTATGGGGCATATTGAGCTTGCGGCTCCTGTATCCCATATCTGGTATTTTAAAGGAATTCCCAGCCGTATGGGGCTGATTCTGGATTTGTCTCCCAGAGTATTGGAAAAAGTGCTTTATTTTGCGTCTTATATTGTGTTGGATGCCGGTGAGACAGGACTGGATTATAAGCAGATTCTCTCGGAAAAAGAGTATCAGGATGCCCGGGAAACCTATGGAAATAAATTCCGTGTGGGGATGGGCGCAGAGGCGATTAAGGAGCTTTTACAGGCCATTGACCTGGATACGGAAGCAGAGGAATTGAAGACAGGACTGAAGGACTCTTCGGGTCAGAAGCGTGCCAGAATCATTAAGAGACTGGAAGTGATAGAGGCATTCAGGGAGTCGGGCAATATGCCGGATTGGATGATTATGGATGTCATTCCGGTGATTCCTCCGGATATTCGTCCCATGGTGCAGTTGGACGGAGGGCGTTTTGCCACATCTGACCTGAATGATTTATATCGAAGAATTATCAATAGAAATAACCGTCTGAAAAGGTTGTTGGAGTTAGGGGCGCCTGATATTATTGTCCGCAATGAGAAGCGGATGCTTCAGGAGGCCGTGGACGCTCTGATTGACAATGGCAGAAGGGGGCGTCCGGTGACAGGTCCTGGCAACAGGGCATTGAAGTCTCTGTCGGATATGTTAAAGGGTAAGTCAGGGCGTTTTCGTCAGAACCTTTTGGGAAAACGTGTGGATTATTCCGGCCGTTCCGTTATTGTGGTGGGACCTGAATTGAAGATTTATCAGTGTGGTTTGCCCAAAGAAATGGCAATTGAGCTGTTTAAGCCATTTGTTATGAAGGAGTTGGTGGCAAAGCAAATCAGCCAGAATATTAAAAACGCGAAAAAACTGGTTGACAAGATGGATACCCAGGTTTGGGATGTGTTGGAGGAAGTTATCAAAGAGCATCCGGTGATGCTGAACCGTGCGCCGACGCTGCACAGGCTGGGAATTCAGGCATTTGAGCCAATATTGGTGGAAGGTAAGGCTATTAAGCTGCATCCCTTGGTATGTACGGCCTTTAACGCGGATTTTGACGGGGACCAGATGGCAGTTCATCTTCCTCTGTCTGTGGAGGCCCAGGCGGAATGCCGTTTCCTTCTGCTGTCCCCGAACAATCTGTTAAAGCCTTCCGATGGCGGCCCTGTTGCGGTGCCTTCACAGGACATGGTGTTGGGTATCTACTATCTGACACAGGAGAGGCCAGGGGCAATCGGAGAGGGTAAGTTCTTTAAAAATGTAAATGAAGCCATTTTGGCTTATGAAAATAAGGCCTGTACGCTGCATTCCAGGATAATAGTTCGCGTGTCTAAGGAAAATGCGGCAGGTGATATTATTACGGGAAATGTGGAATCTACGCTGGGACGCTTTATCTTTAATGAGATTTTGCCCCAGGATCTGGGATTTGTGGACAGGAGCGTGCCGGAGAATTTCCTGAAGCCGGAGGTTGACTTCCATGTGGACAAAAAGGGATTAAAGCAAATCCTTGAAAAGGTAATCAATACCCATGGAGCTTCCAGAACGGCAGAGGTTTTGGATGATGTGAAGTCCATTGGCTACAAATACTCCACAAGGGCGGCTATGACCGTATCCATTTCTGATATGACGGTACCTGCAAAGAAACCGGAGATGCTGGAGATGGCTCAGGCCACGGTGGACAGGATTTCCGCTAATTTCCGCAGAGGACTCATCACGGAAGAAGAGAGATACCGTGCCGTGGTGGAGACGTGGAATGAAACGGATAAGGAGCTGACAGAAGAGCTGCTTTCCGGTTTGGATAAGTATAATAACATTTATATGATGGCGGACTCAGGCGCCCGTGGTTCCAGTCAGCAGATTAAGCAGCTGGCCGGTATGCGTGGTCTGATGGCCGATACCACAGGCCGTACCATTGAGCTGCCGATTAAATCTAATTTCCGAGAAGGTCTGGACGTGTTGGAGTACTTCATGTCCGCCCATGGCGCGCGTAAAGGTTTGTCCGATACGGCGCTGCGTACTGCGGACTCAGGGTATCTGACCAGGCGAATGGTGGATGTATCTCAGGAACTCAGTATTCGTGAAGTGGACTGCTGTGAGGGCAGGACAGAGATACCCGGTATGGTTGTCAAGGCGTTTATGGATGGGAAGGAAACCATTGAGAGCCTGAAGGATAGAATTACAGGCAGGTATTCCTGTGAGGATATTTATGATAAGGACGGAAATATGATTGTAAAACACAATCATATGATTACTCCCAGCCGTGCGGCTAAGATTTTAAGTGTGGGTGTCAATGATAAGGGTGAACCTGTTGAGGCAGTGAAAATCAGAAATATACTCACCTGCCGTTCCCATGTGGGCATCTGCGCAAAATGTTATGGAGCGAATATGGCTACCGGTGAGGCGGTGCAGGTGGGAGAAGCGGTGGGAATCATTGCGGCCCAGTCCATTGGCGAGCCTGGTACTCAGCTGACGATGAGAACGTTCCATACAGGTGGTGTGGCCGGTGATGACATCACACAGGGTCTTCCCCGTGTGGAGGAACTTTTTGAGGCCAGGAAACCCAAAGGTCTTGCCATTATCGCTGAGTTTGGCGGCAAGGCGGAGCTGCGTGACACCAAGAAAAAACGTGAAGTAATTATTACCAATGATGAGACAGGTGAATCCAAGGCATATTTGATTCCGTATGGTTCCCGTATCAAGGTGTTGGATGGGCAGGTGCTGGAAGCCGGCGACGAGCTGACAGAAGGAAGCGTAAATCCGCATGACCTGTTGAAGATTAAGGGGATTCGCGCAGTACAGGATTATATGCTTCGTGAGGTTCAGAGAGTGTACCGATTGCAGGGTGTGGACATTGCGGATAAGCATATTGAAGTAATTGTTCGTCAGATGCTGAAAAAGGTTCGTATTGAGACCAATGGGGATTCCGAGTATCTGCCGGGAACATTGGTGGATGTATTGGACTATGAAGATATCAATGAAAGTCTGCTGGCAGAGGATAAGGAGCCGGCGGATGGCAAACAGGTTCTGCTGGGAATCACCAAAGCGGCTCTTGCCACCAATTCCTTCCTTTCGGCAGCGTCCTTCCAGGAAACCACAAAGGTTCTGACGGAAGCGGCGATTAAGGGTAAGGTGGATAATCTCATTGGTCTGAAGGAGAATGTAATTATCGGTAAGCTGATACCTGTGGGAACCGGTATGAAGCGGTATCGCAGTACCAGGCTGAATACGGATGAAGCAGCTGCCGCACTGGAAGAAGCGGTCCGTATGGGGGGAGCTGCTGAAGAGGTATCCAAAAACAGCAAGGCAGAAGCCGCTGAAAAGGAAATGAAACTGGGCATGGCCGAAGAGATGGAATATGAGGAAGATGAATCAGATGAAATCTCAGAGGATGGTTATGAGCAGGAAGATGACCCTGTGGAAGAAGATGATTACGAAACCGAAGGGCTGGAGGCGGTTGCCGTTTCAGATGTGGTGGAGTAGGGATTCTGCTATTGTCATGTCTCAGGGCTGCAAGGCGCATAATGTGAAAATTGATTCCTGCGGGCAATGAGCCAAGCGGATGTGCCAGCATCCATTTGGCGAATGCCGCAAGGGTCACATACTCCGCTGTTTGCAGCGGGGGTGTTGATTGGAACCCATGGATAAGGGTCAATTGATACGCAGAGAATAAACCGTCATCAAGAGGTCAGAACACAGAGGACGGCGGACGAAATGGCTGGGGCGTGTCTGAAGGTAAATTTTTCCATAAGTGGATTGCTTGTGGGATTTTACTTCGGATGCGCCCTGATTGTAAAGTTAGTGTAAATAGATACAATGTGTTATATTGTGGGTACTGGTTCAGGTATTCGGGAAAGGAAAAAGCAGGCGGTAAGCCTGATGCAGGTAGCGGATTATGAAAATAGCGGTAGCGGGTGTGGGAGGCTATGTGGGCTTGGCCAATGCCATATTGTTGTCTCAGCACAATGATGTGACAGGTGTGGATATTATACCGGAGAAGGTCGATATGATTAACCGCAGGATATCGCCCATTCAGGATAAGGAGATAATAGAATATTTTGCGGAAAAAGAATTGTCTTTGAGGGCGGTTCTCGATGGAGAGGATGCGTACAGGCAGGCGGAACTGGTCATCATTGCCACACAGACAAATTATGACCCGAAACTGAATTTCTTCGATACCAGCTCCGTGGAATCTGTCATAGAGGCGGTTCGTAAGGTAAATCCTCAAGTGTATATGGTAATTAAAAGTACCATACCCGTTGGATATATTGAGAAAATAAGTAAAAAATATAATACGGACAAGATTCTTTTCTCACCGGAATTTCTGCGGGAAGGTCATGCGCTGTATGACAATTTGTATCCCACCAGAATCATTGTAGGCGCAAAGCAGGAAAACCGGGAAATGGTGGAGATGGCGGAACAGTTTATTGAGCTCTTAAAGGAGGGGGCGATTAAGGAAGACATTCCCAGCCTGATTATGGAACCAGCGGAGGCAGAGGCAGTAAAATTATTTGCCAATACCTATCTGGCTCTTAGAGTGAGCTTTTTTAATGAATTGGATACTTATGCAGAACTTCCGGATTCTCAGCTTCCAGATGTTTTTGATGTACTAAATTGTGAAGATGGTTGTAATGGGGGGCCAGCAATAGGAACACATTATAAACATTTTGCAGTAAATAATATTATGCACGATGTAGAAAATCATGCAAATAGAGTGCGTAAAAAAAGTACAACAAAACGAGGAATAGATAAACAATTTGCACAGTTTGACAAAAAATTGGATTTGAATGATTTTATTCGTATATATCAACCATATAATTTTAAGAAAAAACAGGTATCACAAAAAGAGTTAGAAGCTGCCTATCATTTGCTTTGTAAATATACTGATCAAGAAAAGACTATGGATTGTCATGCTTGTGGATATCAGTCCTGCCGTGATATGGCAGTGGCTATTGCAAGAGGACTTAATGCAAAGGAAAATTGTCGGGAATATATAATGGAGTCTGTTCGAAAAGAAAGACAGAAAATATCAGAAATTAATACAAGGGTTTTAGAAATGAATAAAGAACTAATAAAGGTATTTGAAGAATTATTC